>JACQAB010000044.1 GCA_016195205.1 Pseudomonadota bacterium | reverse complement strand
TGACTGGATTAAAACCCTGATCAGGGGCAAGCCTCACGAGATTGACGAGAAAACCATTCTCGATATTCACCGGTTTGTCCTGAAAGGAATCGACGACGAAAATGCAGGCCATTACCGGCGAGTGCCGGTACGGATAGCCGGCTCCAACGCCATCATGCCGAACGCCGCCAAAGTTCCGGCGTTAATGGAACAATTCGCTGTCTGGCTCAAAAGCAAGCCGAAGCTGCACCCGGCGGAGCTGGCCGCAGAGACTCATTACCGCCTTGTCACCATCCACCCTTTCAGTGATGGTAACGGGCGCACGGCGCGCCTGTTGATGAACCTGATCCTGATGCAAGCCGGCTATCCGCCCGCCATCATCCGCATGCAAGACCGCGCGGCTTATATCCGCAGCTTAGAGGCAGCGCAAACAGGCGGTTTCATCGATGATTATGAAGAACTCATCGGCAAGGCCGTGGAACGCTCGCTTGATCTACACCTGAAGGCCCTGCACCAGAAAGAATCACCAGTCAGGCTGGAAGCCCGGCAAGGCAAGCTGCTGAAAATCGGGGAACTGGCCAAACAAGCTGGAGAAAGCGTGCCGACCATCCGCTTTTGGGTGAAAGAAGGCCTGATCGACGTGGCGCAGCGCACTAAATCCCGCTACCAGTTGTTCGACAAGAACATGATCGCCCGCACCAAACTGATCCGCAAATGGCAGGATCAAAGGCTGACGCTGAAAGAAATAGAAAAGAAACTGGCGGATTGATAAACAGGCTAGCCAAGCCGAAGCAAGCCGCGCTTCTTATTACCCGCCGGGCGGAAAAACTGCCGCAACTTCCTGTAACAGCCGCGCCGATTGTGATGCGCCCGGGCCCGGGGAAAAGCGCCGATGCGTTTCATGCATTTTTAAGAAAAGCCGTAGATGAAATACGCCCCATGCTAGGTGCGGGGCCTTAAATTTTCTTAAGCATTTTATAGATCGGGGCCCTGTCTTCTTTATGCAAAGCCTTTCGAATAACTTTATAGCCATGCTTTTCATAAAAAGCCTTGGCGGTGACCGTTGATTTAACAACAATTTTCTTGAAGCCCTGCTTTTCAAGCGAAGCCTCGGCAATGGCCAGCAATCTAGAGCCAATCTCCTTCCTCAGATAATCTTTGTGCACGTAAATTCTGGATAGTTTTCCTTTAAAATCATGTTCGCAAAAACCGATGATTTTATCTTTATCCAGCGCCACCCATCTTTTGCAGGCCGCGGCGCTTTCGATCAAATCCTTTGCGCCAACCTCGGCGGCCCATCGGCGGATGGCGGCTTTGGAATAATCTTTCGCGTTAACATGGCGGATGGTTTGACGGCGAAGGCGGGCCATCGCCACGTAATCTTTATCTTTTGCCAAGCGGATTTTCATAAGCACAATCGCTTTTTTGCAAAAGCACGGCCAGAATGTGATTTGAGATATTTTTCGAATTCAAGAGCCTTGTATTTATCGGGAAACGCACAATACCAAATTAACTTCCACGGAGAAAAGTTAGCGATATGAGTCGACTTACCCGCATGATGACCTGCCCCCCGTTGTTTAAGGTCGGCGGTTGCGCCAGTATATTCTTGATCTGGAAAATTAATGCTGCGGATAATGTAGACATACCACATGGCTGCCCCAGTCCGTCTACGCTTCCGCTTCGCTCCAGCTACGCCGGACACGCTTCGAGCCTAACGGGCTCCGCGCGGCTGCGCCACGCGGAGCCCGTAAGGGCGAAGCGTGGTTTCTGATTACTGATTACTGATTTCTGTATTATCAATCAGCCGCGTGCCACCCAGATGCGCCGCCACGAACACCCGCGCGGGCTTGTTAAGATGACGCACGGGGGCGCAGCTTTCAGCCTCGGCGCATTCCAGATAATCCAGGCGGAAACCCGCCGCCGCCAGTTTTTTGCAGCCCTCGATCAGCGCCGCCTCGATTTGCGACGGATCACGGCGGATTTTTTCGGCGCAGGTTTTCAGCACGGCAGGGACCAGCGCAGCCTTTTGCCGCTCTTCCACGCTCAGATACCGGTTGCGCGAGGAAAGCGCCAAACCATCCACCTCGCGCATGGTGGGCACGCCGATGATTTCCACTGGAAGATTCATATCGCGCGCCAGGCGCTTCACCACCTGCAACTGCTGCCAATCCTTCTCGCCGAAATAGGCGCGGGTAGGTTTCACACGCTGCAGCAGCCGCGCCACCACCGTGGCCACGCCATCAAAATGGCCGGGGCGGAAAACACCTTCCAGATGATCGCCGATGCTTTCCACATGCCGCGTGGCGTTTACCCCATCGGGATACATATCTTCCACCGAGGGCATATAAAGAAGATCCACCCCCGCCGCGCACAGCTGTTTTTCGTCTTCCCGCGGCGTGCGCGGATAGCGCGACAAATCCTCTTTCGGTCCGAACTGCGCGGGATTGACGAACAGGCTGGCCACCACCCGGGTATTTTCCTGGCGCGCGCGGCCAACCAGCGCCATGTGCCCTTCATGCAGGGCACCCATGGTGGGCACGAAGCCGATAGCAGGTTTTTCCTTATGCCAGCCCGCGATGGCCGCGCTTAAACCCGCCTGATCCTTTACAATCTGCATGGAGTGCTTGATTTTCCTATGGCCTTCCCTTACGAAAGGTGCGGCTTAAATATAGGCCATACTTCTTCCTATGCCCAGATGGCGGAATTGGTAGACGCACTAGTTTCAGGTACTAGCGCTGCAAGGCGTGGAGGTTCGAGTCCTCTTCTGGGCACCATATTCCATCTTGACCACATCCAAGGTCGTTCAAGATAGGTTCAAAGCAAAAGGGGAAATAGCCCCGCGCCAGAAACCCAATCCCTCGCTGAATCAAGTCCGCGCTGTCCTGGAAGCCATGCCCGCCCATACCTTATGCTAGCCAGAAAACTTGATACTGAAATTATACATTCCCATGCCACACATGCCCGTTAGTTCTGTACCCGGCTGCTGGGCAGGCAATTCGACTTCCGTTGAGCCGTTTAAAGGCAAATGCGTGCGGGAATGAAGGCTGGGGATCACAACGGTGCTTGAGCAATCGAAGGTATCATTCGTAATGAAGCGGATAATGGTCGGCACGCCCGCCTTCGCGCTCATCGTCTTTGGCGAATAACCGCCCTTAACCGTGATCTCCACAATCTGCTTTCCGTTTTCCATGTGTACGTTATTGTCACTGACGACCGGCGCTTCATGAGTCGATGCGCTTTCTACCGCCGCGCCATTTCGGTTCATGACATAAACTCCACCAACCGCCAAGATGACGGCCAGGGCGCTTAAAGCGATGAGCAACTTCTTATTCATGATACAACCTCCTCCGTAAGAGAACGATGCCCGCGACTATCGCGTTCATCAACAAAACGCTTGCAACTAAGTTCTGATGGATAATTTTCTCCCTTCGTAAAGGTAATAGACCACCGGAATGACGATCAGCGTCAGCAGCGTGGTGGTCACCATGCCGCCCACCATAGGCAGGGCGATGCGGCGCATCACGTCAGAACCCAAACCTTCGGTAAAAAAGATCGGCAGCAGGCCCGCGATAATCACGGATACCGTCATCAGCTTGGGCCTCACCCGCAGCACCGCCCCGTGCATGACGGCCTCGAACAATTCTTCCCGGTTGCCTGGCGGGTGATGGCGCACCTGCTGATCGAGATAAATCAGCATCACCACCGCCGTTTCCACGGCAATGCCGGCAAGGGCGATAAAGCCTACGGCCACGGCCACCGAGAAGTTGTATCCGGCAAGGTAAATCGTCCACGCGCCGCCGATCAGGCCGAAGGGCAGCGAGAGCATCACCATCAAGGTGCGATCCAGCCTGCCAAAATGAATGATCAGCAGCAGGAAGATAATGCCGATGGTGGCGGGGATGGCGATGTTCAGGCGTTCCCGCGCTTCAAGCATCTGCTCGAACTGCCCCGACCAGCCGATGGAATACCCGGCGGGCAGCTTCACCTTCTCGGCCACCACGCGCTGGGCTTCCTTCACATAACCGCCGATGTCGCGTCCGGTAATATCCACGAACACCCAGCCGTTCAGCCGGGCGTTTTCCGACACGATCATCTGCGGGCCGGGTGCCAGCTTGATCGAGGCAAGCTGGGCCAAGGGGATTTGCGCCCCATCGGGGGCCGCGACCAGAATGTTGCCAATGTCGTCGATGGATTCCCGGAAAGGCCGGTCATAGCGCAGCATGATGCCGTAGCGTTCGCGGCCCTGCACGGATTCCGCCAGGCGCATGCCGCCAAGGGCCGTGGAGATGACTTCCTGCACCGTGCCAAGGTCGATGTTGTAGCGGGCCAGGGCGTCGCGGTTTGGCTCGATTTCCATGTATTTTGCGCCAATCACCCGGTCGGCAAAGGCCGAGCGCGTGCCCGGCACATCTTTGACGGCTTGTTCCACCTGCACCGCGATTTGGCCGATGGTGGTCAAATCTCCCCCGGAGATTTTGATGCCGACCGGCGTGCGGATGCCGGTGGTCACCATGTCGATGCGGATTTTGATGGGGTAGCCCCAGCTATTCACCAGGCCCGGTATTTTGGTGAGACTGTCGAGTTCCTTGACCAGCATATCGGTGGTCAGGCCACTACGCCATTTTTCACGCGGCTTGAGATGCACCCAGGTTTCGATCATGGAGATCGGCGCGGGGTCGGTGGCGGTTTCGGCCTGCCCGACCTTGCCGAACACGCTCTCCACCTCCGGCACCGTTTTGATGATGCGGTTGGTGGTGGCGACAATCTCCTTGGCTGCTGTGATCGAAATGCCCGGCAAGGTGGTTGGCATGTAGAGCAAATCACCTTCATAAAGCGCGGGCATAAACTCGCTGCCGGTGCGCAAAAGCGGCCAGGCCATGCTGACAAGCAGCAGAAGGGCAATCCCGATGGTCAGATAGCGGGCGTTAAGGGCCATGGCCAGAAAGGGCTTATAGACGGCGATGAAGAAGCGGTTCAGCGGGTTGCGGTCTTCCGGCAAAATGCGCCCCCGGATAAGTCCCAGCATCAGAAGCGGCACAACCGTGACCGACAAAATCGCCGCCGCCGCCATGGAATAGGTTTTGGTGAAGGCCAGGGGCGAAAACAGCCGTTCCGACTGGCCGGTGAGCGCGAACACCGGCAGGAACGACACGGTGATGATCAGCAGCGAGAAGAACAGCCCCGGCCCAACTTCCTTAGCAGCCAGCAGTAATGCCGCCCGCTTTTCCTCGGCGCTCGCTTGTGCGCTTAAATCCGAAAGCTTGCGATGGGCGTTTTCCACCATGACAATCGAGGCATCGACCATCGCGCCGATGGCAATAGCAATCCCGCCCAGCGACATGATGTTGGCGGTGATGCCCTGCGTTGCCATTACCATGAACGCGGCCAGAATACCCAGCGGAAGGGTGATAATGGCGACAAAGGAAGAGCGGGCATGCAGCAGAAAGATCAGGCACACCAACGACACCACCATGGCTTCCTCAATCAGCTTGCTGGTCAGGTATTTCACCGAGCCTTCGATCAGCGGGGCGCGGTCATAGACCGGCATAATTTCCACGCCTTCGGGCAGGCCGGGTTTTAGGGTTTCGATTTTCTCCTTGACCGCCCGGATGACGTTTAAGGCATTGTTGCCGGGGCGCATGATGACAATGCCCGACACCACCTCGCCATCGCCGTTAAGTTCGGTGACGCCGCGCCGAAGTTCCGGCCCTTCAATGATGCGGGCCACGTCGGAAAGGCGCACGGGCGTGCCGTCCTTGACCTTTAACACCAGTTTTTCAAGATCAGCGGTGCCGGTGATGTAGCCTTTCGAGCGGATGACGTATTCGGTTTCCGCCTGCTCGATGACGCGCCCCCCGGTTTCCTGGCTGGACGATTTAAGCGCCTCTTCCACCCGAGACAGCGGAATGGCGAAGGCCCGCAATTTCACCGGGTCAACCAGAACCTGATATTCCTTTACAAAGCCGCCCATGCTTGCCACTTCCGACACGCCGGGCACCGTGGCCAGCTCGAACTTCAAGAACCAATCTTGCAGGCTGCGCAACTGCGCAAGGTCATGTTTCCCTGACTTATCGACTAGGGCATAAAGGTAAACCCATCCCACGCCGCTAGCGTCGGGGCCGATCTGTGTTTTCGCGCCAGGCGGCAGGGAAGATTGCACCTTCGACAAGGCTTCCAGCACCCTGGAACGCGCCCAATAACGATCCACGCCGTCCTGAAAGATCACATAGACGAAAGACGCCCCGAACATCGAATAGGCGCGCACAGCCTTGGTGCGCGGCAAGCCCAGCATGGCGCTGGATAAGGGATAGGTAACAAGGTTTTCTATAATCTGCGGCGCTTGGCCCACAAAATCGGTGCGCACGATGACTTGCGTGTCGGTCAGATCAGGAATGGCATCCAGCGGCGTGTGCCGGATGGCGTAAATCCCGCCCATAAAAATCAAGATACCGAAGATGGATACAAGCAGCGGGTTCTTGACCGACCAGTCGATGACATGGGCGACAAAAGACCGGGTGGGGTCGCGCAGTTCAGCGGCCATGATCCATCTCCATGCCCGGCATATCTACCCCTTTGCCGATATCTTTATTTTGCGCATCCGCAGGGGTGCTTTGCTCCGGCATGGCCATGCCGGGCATGCTCATTTTGTTGAGCGACTCCCGCAGGTTGGATTCGGAATCGATTAGGAATTGCGCACTGGTAACCACCTCTTCGCCTTCGGAAAGGCCGGAGGTTATTTGCGTCCTTCCATTGCTGGCGGAACCCGTTTTCACGTCACGGGGCTGAAACTTGCCGCCGCCAAGGGCCACAATCACATGCTCGCCTTCGCTGCCGCGCAGAATGGCCTCGGAGGGCACCGTTAGCTGTTCGGTTGCCGCGCCCGCCGCGAACTCCACCGTGGCATAGCCCGCAGGCTTTAACCTTCCGTCTTCGTTTTTCACGATCAGGCGGGCCTTCACGGTGCGCGCTTCGGGCGTGATGGTCGGATAAATGTAATCAATCTTCGCGTTGTAAGATGTGGCGTTGCCGGTGATACGCACGGTGGCGCTGTCGCCTTCCTTCAATTTTTGAACATCTTTCTCCGCTATCTCCGCTTCCACCCACACAGAAGATAAATCCTGAATGTATCCAATCTCGTCGTCCGCTTTCAGGTAATGGCCGTTGCGGATTTCAAGCTTAGCCAGCACGCCATCTGCCGGGATATAAAACGGCACCTGATCATAAGCCTTGCCGGTTTTACTAAGATGGGTGATAACGCTGTCATCAAGACCCAGCAGCTTCATGCGCTGGCGTGCCGCTTGCGCCAGACTGGCAAGCTTGCCTGTAACCGCCGCGATATAATCATTCTGCAAGCCCAGCAGTTCCGGGCTGTAAAGCGTATAAAACAAATCGCCTTTCCTCACCGGGTCGCCGACGGCATATTTCAAATCCGCAACTCTTCCTTCCACCTGGCTGAACAGATTGATCCGCGCCCGCTCGTTTGCCAAAACCGTGCCGGTGGCGCGGATGGCCTGGCTGAAAACGCCTTTGCTCACCTTCTCGGTGCGCACGCCCATTTTCTGGATGGTTTCAGCGGCAACTTCGACCACCGGCGCACCTGTCTGGATTTGCAGCGCGGACTGTTCGTGGCTATGGCCAACCATCGGCACCAAATCCATGCCGCAGATCGGGCATTTTCCCGGCTTGTCGGAAATGATCTGTGGGTGCATGGGGCAGGTGTATTTCACCGCCGCTTCCTCGGCATGGGCCACGCCGATGCTGAACAGTCCATGATCCGCCCATGACAAGGTTTGCGGCAAGATGGGCACCGCCGCCTTGATCAGCGCCTGGGTGCAAAAAAGCGCGCCCAGGGCAAGCACCAGTGGTTTTTTCATCTTGTTTCTCCATCGACGAAATAATGGTTGAAGTCGGCTATCAGCGCGATGCGCTTTGCCCGTTCCGCCGCCAGTTGATACCGGACGGAAAGAGCTTCCCGCCTGGTTTTGAGCGGCAGGACGAACTCCGCCTTACCCGCCTCATACTCTCTGGTCTGCGCACCGCTGGATGCGCTCAAGAGAGATTCCTTGTGTTCAAGCAATTCGATTTTCTTGGCGCTGGTGTCGATCTGCGCTTTCAAGTGATTCAGCTTTTCAATGACGTTGCGCCGGGCCATGTCCTGATCGAACTTGGCGGAACTAAGCGCCGCCTTGGCCCCTGAAAGCCTTGGAGCTTGGCTTGCTTCGGCCCAGATGGGGATGCTCACTCCCACCATGGCGGTTACGGCATTGTCGCTATTGTTGAACCGCCCATAATCCGCTCGCACCTCGAAACGAGGGCCATACTCCGCTTCACGCAAGTCAACATCCTTCTGCGCCATCGCCACGTCCTCGCCCGCGACTTTTACGGGATAAGTTCTATCGGGGTTGCTGTCCCATGCAGCCCGTTCGACCGGCGGCGGCGAAACCTCGGGGATTTCTCCCAGCATGTTTGTCAGCATTGCCTCGGCTTCGTGTTTCTCTTCCATCAGACCGGCGCGCATGATCTCTACTTCGGTGCTGTCCGCCTGGCTCAAGGAAAGCTGGCTGGCTCCTGCCTGATTGGCGGAGATGCGGCCCTTGAGGCTGGCGCGTTCGGATTTAAATAACCCCGCCTGCTGGTCAAGAATCTTCTCCTGCTCGCCGATGCGCTGGCGGTTGGCCAGCGTCACGATCAGTTTTGCCTTCATGGAGGCAAAGGCGTATTCGCCGAGCAGGCGGTTCTTGCGGCTTTCGGCCTGGCCTTTTTCCGACCTGGCCCCGCGTGTGCCAAAGGCAGGAATCTCCTGCTTGAAACCGATCATCTTCTCTTCGGAGCCGGAAGAACTGCTGTTGCCGATGGGGTAATCCTGCACCTGCGCTTCCAGCATCGGATCAGGCAGGCCCAATTCGCCTTCGGCATAATTGCCCGAAGCTTCGGCGCGTTGCGCATAGGCGGCAATTTCGGGGTGTTGCCGAAGCTTGTCGAGCAAGCGGGCAAAGCTGCCCGTTGGGGCGTCAGGGCCAGAGGGCGTTTCCGCCTTGGCTGGAAAAGCCAGACTGGTAATGACCAGCAAGATCAAAAAGAACTGAAACATGATTTCTCTCCCGCATAAGCACCGCGAAAAACGCGGCATAAGTGCATGCAAGGAAGAGGCGGGCGCAGGTGCAGCTGTTCAATCAGCCGGATTGCGGACGCACTTCTCCCTTAGGAGAGAAACTTGGGGGGCCGTTCTTGGGAACTAGGCAGGTTAGAGAAAAGTACTCTGTCCGTGACAAGGAAGTGCTTTTCAACGATGGAAAGGCGAGGCACTGCAAAAACAGACGGCAGAAATAAACCGCCGGCGCTGCACATGGACATGCACTTCATCTTGCAGGCCATGTCATCGCAGCAGCCTTTTTTCTTGGGCTGTTGTTCCTGCGTTTTTTGCATGCCCGCGTAGTCATCTATTTTCATGTCTGACATG
>JACQAB010000043.1 GCA_016195205.1 Pseudomonadota bacterium | reverse complement strand
GGCGCGGCAAAATCATCGCCCGGCGTCTTCAGAAAGCTTGGCCGTAGTTCCGGCTACGACCTGCGCTTTCTTCATAGCCGGATCGATGATTTTGCTACGCGCAGAACCCAGGTTATTTATGAGTACAGCCCCCCTCGACGAGACCTTAAAAAAAGCCATTGCCCTGCACGACGCCGGAAAATACGGCGAAGCCGCAGAGATTTACCGCGACCTGCTTTGTAAAGATCCCAACAATGTTCTGCTGATGCATCTGCTGGCGCTGGTGGCCATGCAGATGGATCAGCCGAACATGGTGCTGGTTCTATCCGAACAGGGATTAAGCCTGCGCCCGGATATTGCCGTTCTGCATCAGGATCGCGCCACGGCCCTGCGGCGCCTGGGCCGCAAGGAAGAAGCCCTGGCAGCGATCCACCAAGCCCTGGCGCTGGATCCGAAACAGGCCGATTTTTATCACACGCTGTCTTCCATCCAGCGCGATATGCGCCAGTACGGCTTGGCGGTGGAATCCCTGAACAAGGCAATTACCCTTAATCCCGATGATCCAAAATTTTATAACAACCTGGCCATTTGCCTGAGCCGCATGGGCGCGAATGAAGAAGCCCTTTCCACGGTAGACCGCTATATCAAGCTGCGGCCCGACATGGCGGAAGGCTATAACAACAAGGCCAATATCCTGAAAAGCCTGCGCCACTACCGCGAGGCGCTGGAAAATTACGACAAGGCCTTGGCCATCAACCCCCATATTTTCATGGGCAAGGCCAATAAGGGCATCACGCATCTGGTGGTGGGAGATTACCGCCAGGGATGGGAGCTTTTCGAACACCGCCTGCCGGGCAACATGCCCCCGGAAGCCAAGCGGTTTGACCCCGCGCGCCGCTGGAAGGGCCAAAGCGACCCCAAAGCGACGCTTATTATCTATAACGAGCAGGGGCTGGGGGATACGGTCCAGTTCTGCCGCTATGTACCGCAAGCCCGGGGCAGGATGGGCCGGGTGATTTTACAGGCGCAGGCTCCTCTTTTACAGCTTATGAAGTTCCAGTGGCCCGATTTGGAAATCATCTCGCCCGATGATCCGTTGCCGGAATATCACTACCAGTGCCCGTTGATGAGCCTGCCGCATGTTTTCGGGGTTACGGTTGAAAACCTTCCCGTGGAAAAAATCTATCTGCGCGCCGACCCGGCCAAAACACGCGCCTGGCAGGAAAAGCTGCCGCAGAATGGTTTAAAGCGCATCGGCCTGGTATGGGCCGGCAACCCCGATCATATGAACGATCATCTCCGTTCAATTCCGCTGGCCCAGTTCGCCCCGCTTTGGCAGATCCCGGGCCTGCATTTCTTTTCGCTTCAGAAAGGACAAAAAGCCCTGGAGGAAATGGCCTGCCTGCCGGCGGCGCTTCCCTTCACGCCCGCCGGGGATGCCCTGAAAGATTTTTCGGATACCGCCGGGCTCATCGCCAATCTTGACCTTCTGGTCAGCGTCGATACCGCCACGCTGCATCTGGCGGGCGCACTGGGTGTGCCGGGCTACGGGCTTCTGCAATATGACCCTGACTGGCGCTGGCTGGCTTCCCGGCCCGACACGCCGTGGTATGCAAGCCTGCGGCTGTTCCGCCAAAGGCACTTCGGCAAATGGGAAGGCGCTGTGGAAGAGTTGTGCCAAACCCTGAGCGCCCTGTTCCGCAAATAAAAACCCCGCCCAAAGAAGGGCGGGGCCGAGTGTGGAAAACAGCGGGTCTGCTGTATCAGATAGACAAAACGCCGTATTAGCCGGCGGCTTGCTGCGATTCAGCGGGGCTGGTGCTGAGGCCTGCAGCGATCTGTTTATTAATGTCGATCAGACTGTTCAAGAGCTCCGGATTGTATTCGGCCGAAGCGCGCAGGCTAACCTTGTCAACATAGCGGCTGAGGTTAAGCAACGTGATCTTGAGATCCCGCGGCAGGGGGTTTTGGGTATCCGCCAGAAGCACCTGGAACAGCGTCCAGAGTTCCTGGTTGTGCTTGATGGCGTCGAGGTAGTACTCGAAGCCGTTGGCAATATCCTGCGCGGCGGCCAGGCGGCTGGCGCAATTCAAAAGCGCGCGCGCTTCCGTTTCGCGAATAGATTCGCCTTGCTGCTGATTTTTAGCGTAGGAACCAACACTTTTTGCAGTGGTCGTCATGCAGACCCTCCTTATTGTTGACCAGTTTCCAAACTTGCCTTCTTCTCACCATCTTTGTCGCCGACTCGGCTCTGCAAGGCCAAAATGTCATGGCCCAACCGAAGCGCTTTGAAGGCTTCACCAGCCTCCAAGTGTTGAATGATCTTGTCAACCTGATCCTGCAGATTCGGGTATATTTTAGCGAATTGGCGTATCGTTTGGATGACAAGTCCGTCCAAGGGCTGCCCCTTCCCCTTGAAAAGATAGAGGATTTGAAGAAGAAAATAGATCTCGGCCGCGTCGGAACTGCTTCGTTCATCAGTATTCATCAGGTAATTATCGCGCAAAACCGGGCTATCCGAGAGAATGAGCAGGTCGGCGGGGTGGTTGCCTACGTTCTTTAAAACAGCCCCTCCGGCATAAAATTTCTCTTCCGGTTTGATCCTTATTTTCAGCGGCATACAAGCGACTCCTTCGCCTTATGTTCCTGTGCAAGTCCCAGGCCAGACTCTTACCATCTTTTCTTAACCGTGATCACCCCTAAAACCAAAATTATCCACAGGCCAGAAAGGCGCCTGGCGGTATGCGGATAAAAAAAGGGCGGCCGAAGCCGCCCTTTAATGGGAAGAACCCTTTTATTAGAACAACCGCAGGATCGCCTGAGCGAGCTGTCCGGAGATACCCAGCGAAGTGATACCCAACTGGTTGCGGGCCTGGAGGGCCTGCAGGTTGGCGCCTTCTTCGTTGATGTCCGCCAGGACAAGGCTGTCCGAAGCAGTTTGCAGCGTATTGATCAGCTTGGACGTGAAGTCCTGCCGCGTATTGATCACCGACACGTTATTACCGAAGCCGGATGATGTCGTACGCAGCTTGGTCAACGCCGTTTGCAGCTGAGATACCGCCACGTTGATGTCCGTATCGGACACGAAGGCGTTGGCAGCAACTGCAACCGACAGACCATTGGTAGTATCAATACTGAGGTTGACGGAGGTGATGGTCAGCTTGCTCGTGTTGTCTTCGTTGAAGTACACGATCATGCTGACATTCGTAGGACCGATCAGGTTCGTGCCGTTGAATTTGGCATCGTTAACCAGAGCGTTAATCTGACCCAGCAAGTCGTTGAACTGAACAGCCAAACCGGAACGGCTTCCAGCATCATTCGACTGCAGGGCGGTGGTCGTGAGACCTCCAGCCTGCTGAATGAGCTTGGTCACGGAGTCGATGGCATTCGAAGCCGCCGTCACCGTTTGCAGAGCCGTACTCAGATTGTCTTTAATGCTGCTGAGGTCGTTGGCACGATTGAGGAAGCCTTGGCTTGCGAAGTAAGCCGTGGCGCCATCAAGTGCCGAGTTAACCTTCTTACCTGTGGAAAGTCGGTTTTGCGTTGTTTGCAGCAGGCTGCTGGTTTGCTGAAGCGATAGCAGGTTTTGACGAGCTGCCGTACTCAGCGCAATACTTGAAATAGCCATGTGAACTCCTTTCGAGGGACCAAAGAGAATGACTCCTTCATTCTCACGCCTACCGGGCAACACCCCAGCAAGCCCCCAGACTATATGCGAAACGAATGCCAATCTCAAAAAGAAAAATGCACTATCGAATCAAAGGTTTCAAAAAATGTGTGCATAATGCCGCTAGGCAATTATTTCCCACCCTGGTCAGTTTTTTCCTAGGCAACGGAAAGACCGTACCTACTTCGAAATAATCTTTCGAATCTAAAAGGTTTGTTAACCCCTCAAACACAATACTTACACAC
The DNA here is from genome assembly GCA_016195205.1 of Pseudomonadota bacterium. Lineage (GTDB taxonomy): Bacteria > Pseudomonadota > Alphaproteobacteria > UBA9219 > RGZA01 > JACQAB01. The sequence continues at coordinate 2,370 of JACQAB010000043.1, read as the reverse complement.
AGCTAGCAAAGGTTTGCAGGCTTTTTGGGGGAAGACCCGCGCTTAGGCGCGAGGTGCAGACATCAGGACGATGTCTCTTAAAGCAGACCAAAGCAGCAACAAATCCGGCCCGAGGAGCGGGCCTGTGGATGAAGGAGCAGGACGATGATTGAACAGCTCACAGCCCCGGGCACAAGCACGGCTACAAAGCCATCGGCTGATAATTCAAGTGCGTCTACAAAAACCTCCGACGCAAAAACACCGCCGGTGGATGTTGCACCGATCAGTCCGCGCCTGCGCTTCGATTCTGTTTCAGGTGTGGTGGTGACGGAATTCCTGAAGCGCGGCTCCATCCAGGCGCAGGTGCCGTCGGATGCCGTGCTGGCCTATTTGCGCCAGGGCCTGCAGGCCGACGGGCTTTCCAAGAACGATAAGGGCGGCACGGAAACCGCCTAGTTTTAAAAACAGGCTTCACGAGTCATAGTAAAGCGCCTGCCATCCGCAGGCGCTTTTTTTGTTCCCAGGGAATCTTTTGGCTTCTTCTTCCGCCACGCTTCATCAGGCCCGCGCCATGCATGCCGGCGGTCAAAGCCGCGAGGCGTTGACCGTGCTGGACGATCTGCGCCGGCGCGGTGGATCGATCCCGCAGCTGTGGCAATTGATGGCTGAGATTTTTGAATCGCTGGGCATGGGTCAGGCCACCGAACAGGTGCTGCGCGAAGGGCTGAAGCTTCATGCCGAAGATTTTCTGCTCAGCAACATGCTGGCCAATCATCTTTACCGCACCGACCGTAGCGCCGAGGGCTTGGCCGTGATCGAACCGCTTTTGGGCCTGCAAGACTGCCCGGCGGAAATCACCGTAACTCATGGCAGCCTGTGCCGCGCCGTGGGCCGGGCCGAGGCGGCGCGCCAGGATTATGAAAAGGTGCTGGCCGGGTTCCCAAAGAATGTTCCGGCGATTTCCAATCTGGCCGGGCTGCATCTGGACGACCGCGATTACACCACGGCCATCCGGCTTTTCGAACAGGCGCTGGCGCTGGATCCGAAAAACAGCCACATCGCCACGCAGCTTTCGCATGCTGCGTTCCGCGCCGGCGATTTGCAAAAAGGCTGGCGGCATTACGCCGCGCGTTTCGGGTTGACGGAAAACGATCCGCATGCCATCGCCGTGCGGCGGGTCTTTGCCCAGCCGCTGTGGCAGGGACAGAAGCTTTCTTCCGATCAAACGCTTTTGCTGTGGGCCGAACAGGGCATCGGCGAGGAAATTCTTTATGCCTCGATGCTGGCCGAAGCACAGAAGCTGGCCCTTTCCCTTCTGGTGGAATGTGATGTGCGCCTGGCGCCGCTTTTCAAACGCAGCTTTCCTGAAATTACTTTTATCGCGCGGCGCATGCCGCCGGATGAAAAACCGGCACAGGCTTCCTTATCGGCACCGCTGGGGCATCTGGGTACGTTGTTCCGCAACAGCTTTCAGGATTTTCCGAAACAGAGTTCCTATTTAAAAGCCGATCCGCAAAAAACGGCGGAATACCGGGCAAGATATAAGGCGATGACTTCCGGCCTTGTCATCGGGCTTTCCTGGCGCAGCAAGCCTTTGCGCCAGGGCGATCCGAAAAGCTCGAAACTGGCCGGTTGGGCGCCGGTTTTTGAAAATGGCAAAAACCTTTTCGTCAGCCTGCAATATGACGCCCCGGCGGATGATTTTGCCTTTGCCAAAAGCCGCGGCTGGAAGCTGTTTGAAGACTTGGGCGTGGATCAGAAAACCTCGCTGGATGATTTCGCCGCGCAGGTGGCCGCGATGGATGCCGTGATTACCGTCAGCAACACCACCGCGCATATGGCCGGGGCGCTTGGCGTGAAAACCGCCGTGCTGCTTCCCGCCTCGCGCGGGTTGATGTGGCATTGGTTTGATGCGTGCGAGCGGTTGCGGGAACCGCAGAGCGAGCCGCAACAAAAAGGGCGGGAAGATTGTCCCTGGTATCCTTCCGTCACGCTGCTCAGGCAGGAAAAAGACGGGGATTGGGAAAGCGTGCTGCACCGCGCACAGAAATTTATTCAGGATTAGCCGGATCCGCCTCAGGTACCGGCTCTGTTTCCGCCGGTACGGGCGCAGGAACAGATTCGATCACAGGCGTACGTTTCACGCGCTTTTTCTTGCGGGTTTTCTTCTTGGCTTTTGCAGGAGTGGGAGCGTCTTTCTGCACAACTGGCGGGGGCGTCACGGCCGTATCCGCGGGCATGACCGCAGGAGCCGCCGAAGCCGCCGGGGCGTCTATGGCAGGCGCGGGCGATGTTTGCTTGCCGGCTTCTGTTTGCGGCTGCGCCGCACCGGCCTGCTGGGCGTTTTTGCCGTCAAAATTAAGCTGCCGCTCTATCCCCAGCTCATGCACG
>JACQAB010000042.1 GCA_016195205.1 Pseudomonadota bacterium | reverse complement strand
ACATCGTGCGTTTCGTGGTGCGCCAGGCCAGCTTCCAGGTGCGCAGCACGGGCGCGGGAAGGGATTCCGGCTGGTTCAACTTCGACGATTCCGAAAAGGCCGAACTTTCGGTGGATCTGAACGTGATGGTCACCGCCAGCCAGCCGAACGGCACGGGGGCAACGATTACCGCCACCACGCAACAGGCCCAGCAGGTGCCTTTCGGCGGCACGCCGGAAGAACATCGCGCCGCCTATATGGCGCTGATGATGCGCGCCCTGCAGGCCATTGACGGCGAAATCAGCCGCCAGTTGCCCACCTATTTCAACGCGATTGTTGCCAGATAACCTAGCTTTTTAAGGCAGACAGGATTTGCTCCTGCAGCGCCCGGTCGCTTTCAAAGCAGCCGGTGAAAGTGCGCGTCAGCAGCATGGCGCCGGGTTTATACGCGCCGCGCGTGGTCATGCAGCCATGCGCCGCTTCCACCGCCACCGCCACGCCCTTGGGCTTCAGCGCGCGGTCAATCGCCTCGGCGATTTCGCGCGTCAGATTTTCCTGCGACTGCAGGCGCAGCGCGAACACATCGACGATGCGCGCCAGCTTGCTGATGCCGACGATTTTGTCCGACGGCCAATAGGCGATGTGCGTCTTGCCCGGCATGGGTGCCATGTGATGCTCACAATGCGAGATGAAATCGATATCGCGCATGATGATGGGTTGGTCGTAATTTTGAATGTCTTCGAAGGTGGTGTTCAGCGTGGCTTCGGGGTCTTCCTTATAGCCCGCGCACCATTCTTCCCAGGCGCGCACCACGCGGCCGGGCGTATCCGCTAAGCCGGGGCGGTTTACGTCCTCGCCGATATAGCGCAGAATCGTGCGCACGGCTTCCTCCGCCGCTTCGCGCGAGACGGGTGACTTGATATTGGCCTGTTCTTTTGCGGGCCGCATTTTAAACATTGCTCTACTCCATCTTGTGCGGGAACTTGCCTTTTCAAGGGCGCTCCCGCATCCTAATCGGCCATGCCTGAAATTGCCGTACTCATCCCCTGTTACAACGAGGAAGCCACCATAGCCAAAGTGGCGCGGGATTTTGCCAATATTCTGCCCGGGGCACAAGTTTATGTTTACGACAATAATTCAACAGATGGCAGCGTTCAGAAGGCCTTAACGGCAGGTGCCCATGCGCGGACCGAGCGCCTGCAGGGCAAGGGCCAAGTGGTACGCCGCATGTTCGCCGATGTGGAAGCCGATATTTACGTTTTGGTGGACGGTGACGATACGTATGACGCTGCCTCAGCGCCGCAGCTGGTGCGTGCCATTACCGAAGGCCCGTATGACATGGTCAACGCCGCGCGGGTTTCAAGAAGCGCCGCGGCCTACCGGCGCGGGCATTTGTTCGGCAACCATGCCATCAGCTTCGTGGTGGGCCTGTTATTCCGGCGCAGCTTCCGCGACGTGCTTTCGGGCTACCGCGCTTTTTCGCGCCGTTTCGTGAAATCTTTTCCGGCGCTGGCGCGCGGGTTTGAAATTGAAACCGAACTCACGGTGCACGCGCTGCAATTGCGCCTGCCGGTGCATGAGGTGGAAACGCCGTATCAGGAGCGGCCGGAGGGCTCGCTCAGCAAGCTGAAAACCTTCCGCGACGGTGCGCGCATTCTGTTCGCCATTTTCTATCTGATGAAGGAAGAAAAGCCGCTGGTGTTCTTTGGGGTGACCGGAGCGGCGCTGGCGGCTTTTGCGTTGTGGCTGGGCCTGCCGGTGGTGGATGAATTCATGCGCACGGGTCTGGTGCCGCGCGTACCCACCGCGGTGCTGGCGACTGGCTTCATGATTTTAAGCTTCATGTCGTTCGGCCTTGGATTGATTTTAGACAGCCTGACCCGCGCGCGGCTTGAGGCCAAGCGCATGCATTACCTGGCGCAATCGGCATTGCGCCACATGCGCTAACCATGAAACGCTTCGCAAAATTCTTCGTCATCGGCACCTGCGCCTTCGTGGTGGATAGCGTGGTGCTGATGCTGGTGATAAAAATCCTAGGGCTTGATCCGTATAGCGCCCGGCTTTTTTCCTTTATCTGCGCGGCCAGCTTCAGCTGGGCGGGCAACCGGCTGTTCACCTTCCGCGACCGGGCGAATACGGATATGGGAATGGAGTGGTTTAAATTCCTGACGGTCAGTACCCTGGGCTTCGTTTTGAATTACGGAACTTACGCGTTTCTGGTGGCTACTGTGCCCTTGGTGCATGAATACCCGGTGCTGGGCGTGGCGGCGGGTTCGCTGGCCGGAATGATCTTGAACTTTAGCGGAGCCTGGGCGCTGGTTTTCCCGAAGGCTTGAGAAATGAAGACACTCCCCCATATAATTAAGCGGCTGAGCGACTTAGCGGCTAAGCGGCTGGTTTTTTTGCCCCTAAGTCGCTTAGCCGCTCAGACGCTTAGCCCCTGTATCTCATGGACATCACCAAATACTCCGACCGCGCCAAGGAAATCATCGACGCCGCGCAAAACGTGGCGTTGCGCATGCATCACCAGCGCGTGATGCCCGAACACTTGCTGAAAGCGTTGCTGGATGATGCCGAGGGCCTGGCCGGAAATCTGATCCGCGCCGCAGGCGGTGATCCGGGCGCGCTGGCCATTATCGTGGACGGCGAATTGAAAAAGCTGCCGGTGGTGGAGGGGTCGGAAATGTATCTGGCGCCCGACCTGGCGCGCGTCTTTGTCACCGCCGAAGATCTGGCGCAAAAGGCGGGGGACAGCTTCGTTACGGCCGAACGGCTGCTTCTGGCCATTCTGGAATCGCCAAGTGCTTTGTCCAAAAAACTGGGTGCGGCGGGTGTTTCGCCGCAAAACCTGCGCCAGGCGATCGAGGCCATGCGCCAGGGCCGCAAGGCCGACAGTGCCGCCGCTGAAGGTAGCTATGACGCGCTGAAGAAATACACGCGCGATCTTACCGCCGTCGCGCGCGAGGGAAAGCTGGATCCCGTCATCGGCCGCGACGATGAAATCCGCCGCACCATGCAGGTGCTGGCGCGGCGTACCAAGAATAATCCGGTGCTGATCGGCGAGCCGGGCATAGGCAAAACTGCGATTGTCGAGGGGTTGGCCCAGCGCATCATCAAGGGCGATGTGCCGGAAAGCCTGAAGAACAAGCGGTTGTTGTCGGTGGATCTGGGCGCGCTGATCGCCGGCGCCAAATTCCGCGGCGAATTCGAAGAGCGGCTGAAAGCCGTGCTGCAGGAAATCGGCGCGGCGGCGGGCGAGATTATTGTATTTATTGATGAGCTTCACACGCTGGTGGGCGCGGGCGCCGCCGAAGGCGCCATGGATGCCTCGAACATGCTAAAGCCCGCCCTGGCGCGCGGCGAATTGCATTGCATCGGCGCCACCACGCTGGACGAGTATCGCGAGAACATTGAAAAAGATGCGGCGCTGGCGCGGCGCTTCCAGCCCGTGTTCGTGGCTGAGCCCTCGGTGGAAGACACCATTTCTATTTTGCGTGGGTTGAAGGAACGCTACGAAGTGCATCACGGCGTGCGTATTACCGACAACGCTTTGGTGGCGGCGGCGATGCTGTCGCATCGCTATATCGCCGACCGTTTCCTGCCCGACAAGGCGATCGACCTGATCGACGAAGCTTCGGCGCGCTTGCGCATGCAGGTGGATTCCAAGCCCGAGAACATCGATGAAATCGACCGCAAGATCATTCAACTGAAGATCGAGCGCGAGGCCCTGCACAAAGAGAACGACAAAGCCTCGAAAGAGCGGCTGGAACGCCTGGAGGAAGAGCTGGAAGGGCTGGAAAAGCAGTCGGCTGACCTGACGGCGCGTTGGCGGGCCGAAAAGGAAAAGCTGCAGCAGGCGCAGAAAATCAAGGAAGACCTGGAAAAAGCCAGGGTCGAGCTTGAGGCCGCCCAGCGCACCGGCAATTACAACCGCGCGGGCGAACTCACCTACGGCGTGATCCCAGAGTTGGAGCGCCGCCTGAAAACCGCGGAAGAGTCGGCCGAAAACCGGCTGCTGAAGGAAGTGGTGACCGAAAAAGAAATCGCCGAGATCGTGGCGCGCTGGACCGGCATTCCCGTCGACCGGATGATGGAAGGCGAGCGCCTCAAGCTTCTGCGCATGGAAGAAGAATTAAAAAAGCGCGTGATCGGGCAAGATGAGGCGGTGGCCACCATTTCAAACGCGGTGCGCCGCGCGCGGGCGGGGCTGCAGGATCCGAACCGGCCCATTGGCTCTTTCCTGTTCTTGGGGCCCACGGGCGTGGGTAAAACCGAATTGACCAAGGCGCTAGCGTCGTTCCTGTTCGACAGCGACCAGGCCATGCTGCGCATCGATATGCCGGAATTCATGGAAAAACACGCCGTGGCGCGGCTGATCGGCGCGCCGCCCGGCTATGTGGGCTATGAAGAAGGCGGCATTCTTACCGAAAGCGTGCGCCGCCGGCCCTATCAGGTGATTTTATTCGACGAAGTTGAAAAGGCGCATGTCGAAGTGTTCAACGTGCTGCTGCAGGTGCTGGACGATGGCCGGTTGACCGATGGCCAGGGCCGCACGGTGGATTTCAAGAACACGCTTATCATCCTCACCAGCAATCTGGGTTCCGATATTCTGGCCCAGCAGGCGGAGGGTGAACAAACTGCCCGCGTGCGTGACGCGGTGATGGACGTGGTGCGCCGCCATTTCCGGCCCGAGTTTCTTAACCGCCTGGATGACATCCTCCTGTTCCGCCGCCTGACGCGCGAAAACATGACGGGCATCGTGTCGGTGCAGTTGCGGCGGCTTGAAAAGCTTCTGGCCGGGCGCGGCATGGCCATTCAGGTGGATGAAAAGGCCAAGCAATGGCTGGCCGACACCGGCTATGACCCGGTGTATGGCGCAAGGCCGCTGAAGCGCGTGATTCAGAACACGCTGCAAAACCCCATCGCGCAGCTAATTCTGGAAGGCAAGGTCAATGAAGGCCAGACCGTGAAGGTTTCTGCCGGGCGCGAGGGACTGGTGATTAATTAAAACGATGCCGCGCGAAGCTCAAAAGATTCGTCCCCGCCCGCGCAGCCGTTTTCAGGAAAACGGGTTTCAAGACTGTCGAGGATGCTTTTCAGCTTGTTGACGGCTGTCTGTTCTTTGCTGCGTTTGCTTTTCGTGGAAAAGCGGTTGCTGAATCATTCGTCCAGTTTATTGGTGCGAACATGATTGAGATAGAAAGGATGGGCTGGGGTGGCCTGCAGCCGGTCTGAGAAGGAAGCGTAATAAACGGGCCGGGACGAATAGATGGAACGGCCATACCCTTTTTTGTTGATGAGGGTTGTATTGGGCATCCTCATGAGGCGTTCTTTCAAAAGGCTTTTTCTATGCTCTCAGGTTACTTTCCTTTCTCCGGAAAATCAAGAAAAACTTTAATTTCATGGCCATTTGCAGATGTTAATTTGCAGCTTGTAATCATGCATACGCTTTAACAGAATACCTATCTCTCCTCCTGCTTCGTACCATTCATGAATAACTCCCGCCTTTCGTCCCAATCCGGCATCGCCATTGGCCTGATCCTTTTTGTATTGGCGATTATTGCCGCGATCTCGGTCGCTTTTTCGGTCAGCGGCAACTTCATGGGCACCACCATCACCCCCGACCGCGTGGCGCAGGAATTGAAAAGCCAGGCCGCCCTGATCAGAACCAAAATTACGGAATGTTATCGCAACGGCGTGGATAACAAGAATGTGGAGTGCTCGGGTAATATCGAAGTTACCCCCGGCGTCTACAGCCGCTCGGGCTGCGGCACGGGAAAATACCCTACCGACACCACGGTCTTCTATCCCACCAGCAGCGGTTCGGGCACGGCGATCGAAAGTGTGAATTGCCCGTCTTATGGTTCGGGATCGCAAAATCTGTGGAGCGGGCAGGGCAGCGTGTTTATGCCGCCGCCGCCGCAGGGGTTTGACCATTGGTATTACGTGAATGCCGGGGATTCCGGCGGGCGCTGCATCCGCATTCAGCCCAGCAGCGGCAATGCCACGGATTCCGGCATCAAAAGCGGCATCGACATCGCCGCCAGTGGTTATACCTCACAGGAAAAGGTGTATGATTCGGCCGGCAGTTCGCAGCGTTTCATTATCTGGATCACCTTGCCCACCGGCACGGTCAGCGCCGATTGCAGCAGTTAATAGAAGTCTCTGGATTTCTGAGTTGTTTGGTTTCTTGGTTATCTTTTTTACCAAGCAACCTAGAAACCGAGCGACCTAGCAACGAGGACAAAAGCTATGAAAAACCGTCTTGCTCTGAATTCTGGAATTGCCATCGGCATGATCCTTTTCGTCATCGCTCTTCTGGGGGTGATTGCCATCGCCATCAGCGCCAGCAGCGGCAACTTCATGGGCACCACCATCGTACCCGACCGCGTGGCGCATGACATGAAAAGCCAGGCCAACCTGATCCGTAACAAGATTCTGGAATGCTATACTTATGGTTATGATCGTGGCGAGCTGGCCGACAAATACCCATCCTCCACCGGCAACGGCACGGCGGTGGATAGCTTGGATTGCCCGGCCTACACCAGTGGCCAGCAGAATTTGTGGACCGGCCAGTCGCCCGCCGCCTTCCCGCCACCCCCTGCGGGCTTTGGCCCATGGTATTATGTAAACGCGGGGGCCAACGGCGGACGTTGCGTTCGCATTCAGCCGAATACGCCTTCCGATGTCGGCATCAAAAACGGCCTAGCGCAGGTGTCGGTGGCCTTCAGCGCGAACGAGCTGGTCTACGATTCTTCCAGTTCTTCCCAGCGTTTTATTTTGTGGATCACCCGGCCCAACGGTTCAGCCAGCGCCGATTGCGGAAGTTAAAATAGGGGCTTGGGGACTCAGGGGCTAAGGGTATGAAAACTGAGTCCCTCAGCCCCCTAGCCCCTTAGCCCCCATGTTCAGTCTTCTCCTTCAATTCTTCTCCGGTCCCTATGCCCCGTGGTTTTCCGCGGCGGTGTATCTGATTCTTCTCGGCGTGGCGTTGTGGGACGCCCGCACGGGGGTCGTGCCCAATATCCCGCTGATCTTCGGCGCGGTGGTGATGACCGTGGCGCGCTTCATGGGCGAAGGCTGGCAGAAAGCGCTGATCTTCACATTGGAAGGCCTGGGGGCCTGGCTGCTGATCTGGCTATTCAACGAAATCTGGTATCGCCTATTAAAGAAAGATGCCCTGGGCATGGGCGATGCCAAATGGACGGGCCTGGCCGTGCTGTCGTTCGGCATCGTGCCGGCGCTTTTCGCGTGGTTCGCGGGGGCGTGGATCGCCATTCTGTGGATCGGTGGCTGCTGGCTGGCGGGCAAGCGCATCCGCAAGGTGTATTACGCGCCGTTTCTGTTTTGCGGGCTGACCATCGGTCTGTTAATTGCGCGCGGCCTGGTGAAGCTGCCTTATCCTTTTACATTTTAGACATGTCATGCCTGCGAATGCAGGCATCCATGGCAAAAATCTTTCGGGCAGAGAGGCGGTTGCCATGGATCCCAGCCTGCGCTGGGATGACATATTAGTTGGCGGCAACAGCTTCCGTTTTGCCAATGCCGCTGGGAATGCCGCGCACCGGCTTCATGTAAAGCAGCAGGGAGGCGGCGACATAGATGGATGAAAACGTTCCCACCACGATGCCCCACACGATGGCCACCGAGAAGTTGAACAATGCCGCACCGCCGAACAGCACCAGCGGAATCATCGCCATCAAGGTGGTCAGCGAGGTCATCATCGTGCGCGACAGGGTTTGATTGACGGCGTCGTTGATCACCTGTTTAAGCGTGGAACTTTTGCTGCGCCTTAAGTTTTCGCGGATGCGGTCGAACACCACCACGGTGTCGTTGATGGAATAGCCCGCCAGAGTCAGCAGCGCCGCCACGGCGGTCAAGTCGAACTCCATGCGCAGCAGCGAATAAAGCCCCACTGTCACCAGCACGTCGTGGAACGTGGCCGCCAGCGCCGCCACGCCGAATTGCCATTCGAAGCGCACCGCCACGTAAAGGCCGATGCCTATCAGGGCGCAGGTAAGGGCGATCAGCGCCGCCCGGCGCAATTCTTCGCCCACGCGCGGGCCCACCACCTCGACGCGGCGGTATTCGTAGCCGGTGCCCATGCTGTCACACACCTTGGCGATGGCGGCGTTCTGCTCGGCCTCGGCGCCTTCCTGGCGCTTCACGCGGACCAGCACGTCGGTCGGTGCGCCGAATTCCTGAAGCTCCACCTGGCCCAGGCCAAGCCCGTCCAGCTTCTCGCGCAGGCCGTGCAGGTCAATCGCCTGGGGGGCGCGCGCCTCGATTAAGATACCACCGCGGAAATCGGTGCCGAAATTAATTCCCAGCGTGGCCAGCAAGACACCTGTAGCCACCAGCATCAGCAGGGTGACGGTGAAGGCAATCCAGCGCAGGCGGACGAAATCGATGCGGGTGTTTTCGGGGAGGATACGGAAGGGCATTTTAGGGGCTAAGGGGCTAGGGGACTCAGGGGAAGTAGTTATTAGCGAGATTTCGCTTTTTGCACTAGCCCCTTAGCCCCTCAGCCTCTTAGTCCTTTTTTTAGACCCATGTTTTTGTGGTTTTTACCGTCCGATCGACTTCCACGATGCGGTGGTTATTAGTGTCGCTGACCAGAAGGCGGTGGGGCCCATCGGCCCAAATCCCGGCCGGTTCGGCTAAAGGCAGGCAAACGGCATCGGCGCAGGTGAAGCCTTCGTCGAGGCCGCTGACCTGTTTTTGAACCAGATCGATATGGCGCAGGGCGGCGTTATAGCTGTCGGCCACGGCCAGATTGTGATCATCCATCACGCACAGGCCCAGCGCGTGCTGGAACCGCGCCTGATCCAGCGCGCCGTTCACATGGCCGAAATCGAACAAGCCAGTTCCGGCCAGCGTATAAACACAGCCTTCCTTCATGGCGATGTAACGAATGGAAGAAGTCTCGCTATCGGCAAAATAAAGCCGCGCGAAATCGGGGCTGAAAGCCAGGCCGCTGGGCTGCGCCAATTCGGCGTTCAGCACCTCGCCATCGCGGACATTTTCGGCGCTGCTGCCGGCAATCAACCGCACCTGATTTGCTTCCAGGTCCAGCGCGCCGATCTGATGCGTTCCGGCATTGGCGAAGAAAAGGATCTTGTCCTTTATTTCCAGATCCCATGGGCTGGCCAGCGCCCGCCCGCGGGCGGGTTGAAAATGATTTAGCAGCAGCGTGCCGCGCTCACCCGTGCCGACGAGAAGAGTGACCTCGCCGCTTTGCCGGTTAATGCTGCGCAGGGCATGGTTGCCGGTATCGGCCACATAGATAAAGGCTTCGTCGCCGGTCAACCCCTGCGGATCATTGAAGGATGCCTTTTCGGCGGGCCCGTCATCGCCGCCGCGCTCGCCATTGCCAAAGCGGCGCAGTTCTTTGCCATGATCATCAAAAAGCACGATCTGATGATGGCCGCTGTCGGCCACCGCCCACAGCTTTTCTTTGCCGGGAAGTTTTTTGATTTTGCCGGGGAACAACAACCGCGTGGCAGGCCGGGGTTCTTCCTTCAGCAGCAGGGGCCGGGGCTGCAGCGAGCCTTCCTCGTCAAAGTTTTCCAGCGCGTCGCGCACGGCATTCAACAGGTGTATGGGCTCCGGCTCGCCCGAGCTTTTGCCAATCAGGCGTCCGTGGGGGTCGATGAAAACCAGCGTCGGCCAGGCATGCACGTCGTATTGCCGCCACAGCAGCATATCAGGATCGTGGATAACCGGATGCTTGATGTCATAGCGCGCTACCGCCGCGCGCAGGTTTTCAAAATCTTTCTCGGCGGCGAATTTGGGAGAATGCACGCCGATTACCACCACCTCGTTGGGGAAGGCCTCTTCCACTTTGCGCAGGATGGGCAGCACATGCATGCAGTTGATGCAGCAGAACGTCCAGAAATCCAGCAGCACCAGCTTGCCCTTAAGCTCGGCCAGCGACAGGGGCGCGGGCACGTTCAGCCAGGCCAGGCCGGGACGGGCAATTTCAGGAGCGCGCACTAAGTCAAGGGGCTGCATGGTATTTACGATTATTCAATCCTAATCTGGAAAACTGGTCGACCCCGCACTAGGGTCAATCAACCCAGCGCAGAACCCGTGCGGGACCCCTAGGGCAGGTTATCGTGAACGGGATACTGAAAGACCTCAAGAAAAAAGGATTGTCATCCACCACCAACCGGCGCGTGGATTTGAAGCATTTGCTGTCGGCCGAACGCGCGGCGCGGGGCAGTTTTTACGCCACGCGCGTGGGTTTTGTGGGCATCGATCCCAAGGGGCGGCGTCTGGCCCGGGCCCATAACGGCTTTCCACAGGGCGTGCGCGAAACGCTGGAACGCTGGGGCCGCCAGGAAAAAGATTTTTATCATCTGCACGCCGAATGCGCGGGCATCTTCAATGCGGTGCGCTATGGCTATGCCACCAAAGGCGCGGCGGCCTATGTGACGCATCCGCCCTGTCCGGGCTGCATGCGCGCGCTGCTGGCCGCCGGGTTTTCGAAAGTGATTTTTTCGGAAGAGTCGCTGTATGAGCGTTTGGACTGGCGCGACGATATTCTGCAAAGCTTCGCCCTGGCCCGCCAGCACGGCATGGCAGTGCTGGTGTATAAAGACAAAGAAAAAAGCCTGAGTCATTCCGATCTGGCGCGCACCGAGCTGGGCCTGAAAAAAGTGTATGACGTCTTGCTGCCGCAGGCACGCGGAACGTCGGACCGGAACGGCGGCATTTCCGCCCCCGCTAAGCCCGAGAGTCTGCAATGGGCCGATCATCCGGTCATCGCGGCGCTGTTCGCCTGCGCACGCAAAGGCGTGGCCCTGGATGGTTGCAGCGTGATTACCGATTTCCGCCCCGAATGCCGCGCGGCCACGGCGCTTATTCAGGCGGGTGTCCGGCATGTGGTGGGGCTGCAACGCGCCGGCGATCATGTGGATCCGCGCTGGGCAGTTGAAGCCGAAATGAACAAGGCCGAAGCTATCCTGACTGAAGATGCCGGTGTGGCGCTGGACTACGCGAAAGACGCGGCCGGGCTTTCATTCTGCCTTAACAAGGGCCGTACCTATCTTGATGCTACACGCGAAGGCGTTAAGATGGCGGGCCTGCACCTAATCCGCCCGCCGGGTGCGCGCTCTTAAAAAACGAAAGGCCCATTCATGGCTGCCCGTCTTCCCCTTCTGGCCACGCTGCTGGCCGCCGCGCGCGACGTGTTCGGTGATCTTCCCGGCACGCTGCGCTCGTTCTGGTTCATCGGCCTTCTCTTGATTGTCATCGTGGAAGTGCCGATGCTTTTCCTGTCGGATTATGTGGGCAAGCACGTTCTTCCCGAATTGAAGCAACAGGTGGCGGAAGCTTCCGCACAGGTCACCACGCCGACCGGTGCCAAGCCTGGTGAGATCAAGCCTTCCGACGAGATCCCCAACCTGCCCAAATCGGTGCTGGCGCGGAATCCTTCTACGATGTGGGTGGTGCTGTTGGGGCTGGGGCTGAATACGGTGCAGATGCTGCTGCTTTTCCGCTTCATGGTCGGCTGGTACCGCCGGCTGCTGGTGGGCGAAGGCAAAGGCAAAACCATTTCCCTGCGCCTGGCTAAGCCCGAATGGCAGTTGATGTGGACCAGTGTGAAAGTAGCCTTCGCTTTCCTGCCCGTGGCGCTGGCGATTTTCGTGGTGATTACCTTTGCCAATCCCACCGGCGATCCGAATGCGCTGCCCGCGTTCAACATCTGGCCCTATCTGGTGGTGATCGGCGTGGTGGCGCTGTATCTGCAGGCGCGGCTGGCGTTGGCCTATCCCATCACCTGTATGGAGGGCACCGATGCCCCCGTTCGCCAAAGCTGGAACCTGACGCGCAGGCAGGCCATCCGCATCGCGCTTGGCAATCTGTTGACGGTGATTCCGCTGATGCTGGGCATTGGCCTGTTGTTTTTGGGGCTGTCATGGATTTTGGCCAATCTGTTTTCCGTTCCTGAAAACGGAGAAGAGGCAGTGGCCATGGCGGTACGCCTGGTTTTAAAGAGCCTGAGCGTGTTTTCCATGCTGTTTCTGGTGGCAGGGCTCAGCGCCTTTCATGCCCGTTCCATTTCCTTGCGCGGATCGGTGTCTTTCTTTTTGCGAAAGGGGCCCAGCGCCTTGCGCCGGGCATAAACCAGCGCCGCCTGAAATTCGCTTTCTGCATCGTCCTGCAGCAGGTCTTTGATCAGCGCCGGGGCGATGCCCTTAGCCACCAGTTTCTGGTTGATTTTGTATTTCGACCACCCACTTTTTTTGCCCTGATTAATAATCATTTGCGCATAGGATTCATCGTTCAGCCAGCCCTTGCGCACGGCGGCGGCGGTGATTTCAGCAATCCATTTTTTGACTTCGGCCTCGATCAGATCTTTTTGCACGCGGCGGGCCCGGCGGAAGTGATTCATCAGCGTGCCCTCCAGCATGGCGCGTGAGGCGGCATAGCGGCCGACATAACGCAACGCGAGCTCTTCCAGCCGCGTGCGGGTGAGGGGTTTAGGCGTATAATTTTTTTGGGGTTGCATTAGAAAACCGTGAGAAATGAATGAAAGTATTTTAACTCAATATTATCCATAAGAAAACAAGTCCTGATTTAAGAAAGCCTTAAGCGAGGCCCTTTAAGGTGGATTCATACAGTTTGAGGAAAAGTTTATGATTGAAGAGCTTATTCATGAAGAAGAAAAGGTTTCCACTGGCCCTTCGGCCAAAAAGCCGGTGAACAGCCGCTATTTCATTGAACTGCAGGTTCCTTCCGACCCCGAAGCCCCCCGTTTCCTGCAAGACCAGTTGCGCCGCCACCACGCCATCGAATTCGTGCGTATCGTGGGCGAATGGCTGAAAGATAACGGGTTGCACAAGGAAGTGACCGAGATGTCGGTCACCGCGCTGGGCCAGATCATGGTGGTGTGTACGCGCCAGGTGATCGACTTGATTCGCGAGCAAGATATCTGGGCCGTGGCCCATATTCGCTCCTCCGACCAATTTAACGAAACCAGTTTGATCAAGCGGGTAAGCTCGGAGCAAAGGTAATTTCATGCCTTTCAATACCCGGGAACTTGAGGAGAGCTTGGCGGGGGAATATCAATTCGCGGTGCTTGCACAAAGACGGCACAGTGGCCGTAATTTAAAAGAAATGCTTGCATCGAGAGAATTCTATGCGGTCATGCGGCGTACGGGAAGAACGCATGCGTTTATTGAAATGCCGCGTTCTTTACAGCCCATCTTCGATAAATTCGCGGCAAAAGCTATAACCCAGGTGGAATTTGCAAACCAGGCCGGCCGGAGAATAGCGGAACTGCAAGGCATGCCAAGAAGTCAATTCGAGGGCCTGGATTTCAGCAATAGTCCTGAGATGCTTCAGCTAGCTCAGCGGGTTCGGTTTGCTTCTGAGGAAGGCATAAAGCTGTATCTATACGATACCGACCAGCTTGCCGCGCGGGGAAGTGAAAGCGATCCGATTTTCCGATGTTTTTTAAATAAAGATTTTGCCGACCAGACGCGGAGGAAAGTGGGAGAACAAATGTTTTCAGGTTATTGGCTGTTTGCGGAGTTGCGCGAGCGTCTAGCGCAGGGTGGTTACAAAGGGGCCGATATAAAAGCCGTGGCAGGAAAAAATCGAAGTGTAGTAATACCTGGGGTGCTGCATACGGCCACGCCCAATGGGCTAGATGAACATCTTGGACGGCGCACTGGTGATGCTCGTGTGATTAATCTTTACGAGAACGCGGCTGAATTTCAAAGTTTTGCAGACGACATGCGCCAAGGTGCGAAGCAGGCAGGGCTTGATTTAAGTCAACCGCCAAACCTTCATATTGACATCAGCACTGGAAAAACATTGGTGCCGACCGAAGAGTGGAGTAAAACACTTGGAGGCGCGCGTGGGATATGGGACGGACCCGTGTGCCATAACTAAAAAATCAGCCCTTCAAAACATCATCCAGAATTTGGCGATAGATCGTCTGCAGCTTGCGCAGGTCTTCCACTTCCATATTTTCATCAACCTTATGCGCGGTGGCGTTGATGCCGCCGCATTCCACCACCGGGCACAGATCCTTGATGAAGCGCGCATCCGACGTGCCGCCGGTGGTGCTTTTTTCCGGCAACCGGCCGGTGACGGCTTTAACGATGCGACACACGCGGTCGGCGAAGGCGTGGTCTTTGGTTAAAAACGGCTCGGCATTGGCGTGGATGGAAAGCTCATACCGCGCGCCGCATTCCTTGCACATCTCGTTCATCCATTCGGAAAGGCTTTTGCCCGAATGCTGGTCATTGAAGCGGATGTTCAGCTTGGCGGTAATGCGCGCCGGAATCACATTTTCAGCCCGATTGCCGGTGTCGATGGAGGTAAGAACCAGCTGCGAGGGCTGGAAATGCTTGGTGCCCTTGTCCAGCACATGGCGGTCAAGCTTGCGCAGCAACTCCACCATTTTCGGCACGGGGTTGTCGGCGATTTGCGGGTAGGCGCTGTGCCCTTGCGTGCCGAACAGCGTGATGGCGGCCGAAAAACTGCCGCGCCGGCCGATTTTCACCAGATCGCCCAGCTTTTCCGGGTTGCTGGGCTCGCCCACCACACAGTAATCGGGGATTTCCTTGCGTTCTTTCAGCACGCCCACCATTTTCACCGTGCCGTCGATGGCGGCGGCTTCCTCATCGCCGGTAATCAGGTAAGAAAGCGAGCCCTTGAATTTGGGGTTGTCCTTCAAAAAATCCTGCCCGGCGCAAAGGAAGGCGGCAATGGCCCCCTTCATGTCAGAGGCGCCGCGGCCATATAGCCGCCCGTCGCGCACTTCGGGCGCAAAGGGCGGGGATTTCCACATGGTTTCGTCGCCGGGCGGCACCACGTCGGTATGGCCGGCAAAGCAAAGGTGAGGGGAGGCAGTGCCGATGCGCGCGTAAAGATTTTCCACCGCGCCAAAGCGCATGCGCTCGATTTTAAAGCCCAGCGGGCCTAAGAATTTTTCCACCACCGCCATGGCGCCGTCGTCAATCGGCGTGACGCTGGCGCAGGCGATCAGTTCCTTGGCAAGTTCGATAACGTCTTTCATTTCAGGAATCGCGCAGCAAATCGTTGACCGAGGTTTTGGCCCGCGTTTTGGCGTCGACGCGCTTCACGATCACGGCGCAGGCCAGCGAAGGCCCCATCTGGCCGTTCTTCATAGGCTTGCCGGGGAGGGCACCGGGCACCACCACCGAATAGGCAGGCACGCGGCCCACAAAAGTTTCGCCCGTCTCACGGTCGATGATTTTGCTGGTCGAACTTAAAAACACGCCCATGGAAAGCACCGCGCCTCGTTCCACCATCACGCCTTCCACCACTTCCGAGCGTGCGCCGATGAAGCAG
>JACQAB010000032.1 GCA_016195205.1 Pseudomonadota bacterium | reverse complement strand
GGTTCGAACCGATTGAAAAAATCCCTAACCGATTTTAAAACTAAATTCAAAATTTTTTATGCAAAAAATTAAAACTTACGAGGGTCAGATAAATAATCAAACCACCGAACACCACGCCCACCGCCAGGCCCAGCAGCGCGTGATGACGCAGCTTTGCTCCGGCGCGGCGGCCCAGCATCCACACCAGATATCCCAGCACGGCATATTCCAGCCCTTTAATCGCCGCCAGCAGCAGCGGCGAGGGTCCCGCGGCCGCCGCGGGTGCCAGGGCCAGCGCCTGCGTCACGCTTTTATGCAGCACCTTGGCGCTGTAAAACGCGACGGGCGCGGCGATGAGTCCCGCCACGCCCATGGCTTGCGCGCGCATCCGCGTCGCGCCCAGGCCGACCGCCACGCCGGTGCACACGATCGCCGACCATGAAATTTTCTGCACCAGATCGGCCACCACGGCTTTCACGCCGATGGAGTTGTGAAAAAACGCGGCGATGACCAGGATCAGCACTTCCATCCCCAGCCCGAGGATGACCGAAAACCACGCGGCCTTGAGCAGGGTGGAAGCGAGGGAAGGTTTCTGGGCAAGAGTGGGCATGGGGGGCTCCTTGGAGGGAATGGATTTTATCGATTACCAACGGACGGAATTGGCCCTCGCGACTAGACCGGACGGAATTGTAAAAACAGGCTTTAGCCTGTTTTTACCCTCGCTAACGCTTGGGCTTCGCTGCGCTTCGCGCAAAACGCCTTTGGCGTTTTGTGAACTCCGTTCAAATCCGAACCACACTTACCACTTTAAAACCCCCTATAGGGGGTTTTAAAGTGGTAGCACCGGACGGATTTGAACCGCCGACCAAGGGATTATGATTCCCCTGCTCTACCGCTGAGCTACGGTGCCATCTCTCTCTGTAAGAAGCGCCGACGTTACACAACCGTCCCGCGCGTGGTCAATGAATGAAAAATTCCGTTTCCATTTAGCGAGATCGCATTCCCCTCCCCTTGAGGGAGGGGTTAGGGGAGGGGTACGGAAGACTGAGAGAAAGCCCTACCCCTCACCAGCCAAAACTAAGGATTTAGCTGAACCGCTAAATCCAAGTTTTGGCAACCTCTCTCTCAAGGGAAAGGAAGGATTTTATAGCGGGTTCGCACCCTCTTTTTCATGGTTATTTTTCCGTTTAAATCGCGCCGGGCGCGCGGAGGTTTTGCCGCCGCGCTGTTTTTGCCGAATAGGCTTAAGATTTCGTAACCATGGCCGCCGCGCGAAAGTATTTTAACGCGTAAGTAAGGTCTGGGAGCGTATAACAAACGCATATATTTAGTTCAATTTTTATTCAAAAAAATCACCCGGCTTTATCGATGAAGAAAGCCTCGAATCCATTCCTTCTTCGCCTGTTTTGCGCCCTGGGATTTTGCCTGGGCACCCTCGCGCCGCTGGCGGCGCTGGCCTCCACCGCGCAGGATTTCAAAACTTCCGAATACAATAATAACTACGCCCTCGAATATGTGCACGCCGCCGACGCTTATGTGGGCGGATGGAACGGCGACGGCCAGATCGTCGCGGTGTTCGACAGCGGCATCAATTTCAACCACGTCGATTTCGCCGGGCGCATTTTGAATTCCGGTTATGACGCCTATACCGGCGGTGCCGTCTCCGCCGACGTGGCGGGCCACGGCACCTTCGTGGCGGGCATCATCGCCGCCAACAAGAACGACTACGGCGTGCACGGCCTGGCCTATAACGCCAGGCTGGTGCCCATTCGCATCGTCAATCCCAACGGTTCGGTCACCGTCACCGACCAGCAGCTGACCGACTCCATTAATTTCGCTTACGGCAGCGGCGCGCGCGTTTTCAACAATTCGTGGAACTCCTCGCTGCTGATCACCCAGGTCAGCGCTCAGGATGTGTGGGATTACATCCCCAACGCCATGCAGGCCTGGGGCACGGCCGTGGGCAATGGCGCGGTGGTGGTGTTTGCGGCCGGCAACGAAAGCCAGAGCCAGGTTGGGTTCTATGCCGGATTGCCGCTGTTGTTCTCGAGTCTTTCACAGGGCTGGATCGCCGCGGTGGCCACCAGCGAAGACGGCGCGATTGCTTCTTATAGTAACCGTTGCGGTGCGGCGGCGGCTTTCTGTCTGGCGGCGCCCGGCACGAATCTAGTTTCCACCAGCAACAGCGGCGGCTATGCCACCGGCAGCGGCACGTCTTTTTCCGCGCCGATGATTTCCGCCGCGGTGGCGATTTTGAAACAGCGCTGGCCGAACCTGACCAACGCGCAGGTGCTGGACATTCTTTTCAGCACCGCTATCAAGACGGGCATCTATGCTAATATCGCCCTTTACGGGCAGGGCTTTCTGAATATTGCCGCGGCGGTGGCGCCGGTGGGTGGGACGACGGTTCCACCTCCTCCGCCTCCGCCGCCCCCGCCGCCCCCGCCGCCCCCTCCGCCGCCACCGCCACCGCCACCGCCTCCTCCACCCCCTCCACCGCCGCCTCCGCCGCCTCCACCGCCGCCTCCGCCGCCTCCACCGCCGCCACACCCACATCCTGCGCCGAAGCCCGCGCCCAAAACGCCTAAGTCTTTGGCGCCCCCGGTGAAACACCACGCCAAGCCGATCAAAACAGTGGGAACCAAGGGCTTCGAGGATGAGCCGACCACGAACATCTTGCCCTGGTCGGAGCCGGGCATGAATTTCGCGGGCAGTCTGGTGAATCTGGCCGGCCATACCATCAACGCCGGCGCATTACCCGACATGCTGGTATTCGACAAATATCACCGCGATTTCGAGGTGGATACGTCGTCCCTGTTCCAGAACAGCAATGATGGCTTTGACGCCCCGGCAGCCCTCAGCGCTTTTGGCTACAGACTTGAAACTTTCAGCACCGACAGCGCCACCTATGCCTATGCCATTACCGAAGGCACACCCGCTTCCTCGCTGGATGGCGTGCGGCTTTATGCCTTGGCTTCCACCGGCGCGCTGGCCCTGCAGGGCGCGGTGAATCTGCATCCCTCGGTGGTGTTCGGGTTGATGGCGGATCTGGCGCTGCGCAACGAGCTGGTGAAAACAGATTCGCTGGGCAATGCCTATCTGGGCCTGGCGCAGAATCCTTCCAGCTTCGCGGTGAGCTATGATTTGGGCCGCGATCTATGGATCAAGACCGGCGGCTTCTTTGGGGAAGACGGCAGCCCGGCCGCGAAACCGCCGACGCTGGCGGAAGATCCGAATCAGATGGACCGCGAGCCGTCGCTGTTCGGCGGCGTGGCCGAGCTGGGCGCGCGTCTGGGCAAGGCTTCCACGCTGGCCGTGCAGGCCGGATGGATGGAAGAGCAGGGTGCCATGCTGGGCGTGCAGTCTTCCGGCGTGGTGCGCCTGGCCGAGAAAACCACTACCACCTTTATGGCGGCGCAGGCGCGCTTTGACCTGGGCGACGGGCTGAACGCCTTCGGCGGATTTGAAATGGGCTGGTCGGATGTAACCGGCGCGAAACATTCGCTGGTGCGCAGCGTGGACGGGCTGAATTCGCAGTCGTTCCGCCTAGGCCTGGTGAAACAGGGCGTGGCGAACGAAAGCGACCGGCTGGGCTTTGTGATCAGTGAACCGCTGCACTTCAATTCCGGCAGCGCCACCCTCACGCTGCCCACCAGCGTGAACAGCGACGGCAGCATCAACTATCATAGCGGCAGCCTTAGTCTGGCCGACGAAGCGCAGGAGATCGACCTGCAGGCCTTCTATGCCACGCCTACCGGCAAAAACAGTACCCTGACCACCGGCTTGCTGCTGCGCCAGAACGCGGGGCAGGGCAGCGGCAACAGCGAAGCGGTTCTCCTCGCTCGCTATAAAATGAATTTCTGATTTTGCTTTAGGCAGCGTGGGCGGCCGTAGCCTGGAAAACGCTTTGCGCGCGTGAGTGGCTTCGCGCAATCCACCCGCCGCCCAGCACGCGCGAACCGTCATATACCACGCAGGCCTGGCCGGGCGCGACGCCGTATTGAAGCTCATTAAATGTAATCACATTTCCGCCGCCGCCTATTGCAAGACTGGCTTCGACTGCGGGCATGGAAGACCTAAACTTTACCTGGACATTTCCTATATGGGCTTTGTCTGCTTCCAGATTCCAAGCAAGCCAATTGATTTCTTTTAACTCTATGGAACTAACCCCCAGCGCCTCGCGCTCGCCCACGATCACGCGGCGGTTTTCGGCATCCAGCGCCACCACGAACAAAGGCGCGCGGGTTTCGCCGGAGAGCTCCTGCAAATTCAGGCCTTTGCGCTGGCCCACGGTGAAATGCACGATGCCTTCATGCTGGCCCAGCACGGTGCCGTTGACATGCACGATGTCGCCGGGGGCCGTCGCCTCGGGACGCAGCTTTTTCACCACCTCGGCATAGCGGCCGCCCGGCACGAAGCAGATGTCCTGGCTATCGGGTTTTTGCGCCACGGGCAGTTTCAATCGCTCGGCGATTTCCCGCGTCTGCGTTTTCGGCATGTCGCCCAGCGGAAAGCGTAAGTAATCCAGCTGCGCTTGCGTGGTGGCGAAAAGGAAATAACTTTGGTCGCGGGTGGCGTCAAAGGCGGCGTGCAACTCGGCCCCGTTCGCGCCTTGCACGCGGCGCACGTAATGCCCGGTGGCCAAAGCCTCCGCGCCCAGCGCCCGCGCGGCGTCCAGCAGGTCACGGAACTTCACACGCTGATTGCAGCGCACGCAGGGGATGGGCGTTTCACCGCGCAAATAGCTGTCGGCAAAATCCTTGATCACGCTTTCGGAAAAGCGGTTTTCGTAATCCAGCACGTAATACGGGATTTCCAGCTTGCCGGCGACGCAGCGCGCGTCGTAAATGTCGGCCCCGGCGCAGCAGGCGCCCTTTTTGGCCAAAGCCGCGCCATGATCGTACAGTTGCAGCGTAATGCCGACGACCTCATACCCTTCTTCCTTCAGCAGCGCGGCGGTGACGGACGAGTCGACGCCGCCCGACATCGCCACGACGATGCGGGTATCCTTCGGTTCCTTGTTGAAGCCCAGGCTGTTCATGCGGACACCATAGGAAAAATGCTCCTGGAAAAGCAAGCAAAGGCGTTAGGAATTAGGCGTTGGGCGTTAGGCGGCCTTTTTCTAACGCCTATTTCCTAATGCCTAACGCCTTTGTTAAACGCCCAGTTTTTTGCGGATTTGCTCAAGGTGATAGACCGGTCCGCCGATTTTCACGTGCCCCGGCATCAGTTCCACGCGGATGCGGTCGGCCAGGATGCCGGCGCGCAGGGTAGGCGAAAAGATCACCACTTTTTTCATGCGGTCTTCGAGGCGGTAGCCCATTTCCAGCATCAGCAATTGCAGCCGCGTATCGATGTCAACGGAGGGGTCGATGTCGAAATCGAATTCAAAGCTGCGCACGAAATAACCAATGCCGGTGCCGAACACCGCCCCGCAGCCGAAGCCCAGGCCCACCGCCATCCACAGGCCGTGGCTACCCAGCGTTTTCAGGTTCAGCAGATAATAAGTCATCCCCCCGAACAACAAGGCGGTGAGGGGAAAGACAATGAGAAAGATGTCTTTAAAACTGCGGGTCATGGATTCCTCCTTACGCGTTCTTCTAAAATTAAATTCGAGGCGTTAAGGGATTCTTAAGCGGAATGGTAAAACTGTTTTCAACCATGGAGGCTGTTGTATTTGTGGAAGCATGCCTAAAATAAAGCTCAAAATGGAGTCGTCATGACGGCGGAATCATTGCACGTCTTTTGCAGCCATGGCCCGGCGCGGCACCGGATTCATATTTTGAAGTGGGGGGAGTCCTCGCCCCATAAAAATTTAAATGATGTCCCGGTTTTTTGTGTGCATGCGCTGACCCGGATTGCGGAAGATTTTGAAGCGGTGGCGCAAAGTTTTTCCCCGCGCCCGGTCTACGCCGCCGAGATGATCGGCCGCGGCGGCAGCCCCTGGCTACTGGATGCGGCGCTCTATACCTATCCGCATTACGTGGACGATTGCGTGCAGGCGCTGGATGCCTTGAATTTAAAAGAGGTGGATTGGCTGGGGACATCCATGGGCGGTCTCATCGGCATGATCATCGCCGCCAACCATCCAAAGCGCATCCGGCGGCTGATTTTGAACGATGTCGGGCCGTTCCTGCCCTTCGCGGCGCTGCAGCGCATCGGCGGCTATCTGGGGCAGATCCAGCGTTTTTCCGATCTGGAGCAGGCCTATCGCTATTGCCGCACGGTGTATGTGGGTTTCGGCTTGAAAACCGAGGAAACCTGGCGTGAATTCACTCGGCGCAGCTTGCGCCAAAACAAGGACGGCAGCTGGCGCCTGCATTACGACCCGCGCATCGCCGATGCTTTCAAGCAGGTGCGCGGCGATGTGGATCTGTGGCCGGTTTATGACCAGGTGCGTTGCCCCACTCTGGTGCTGCGCGGCGCGATGTCGGACGTGCTGCTGGAAAAAGACGCGCAGCGCATGACTGAAACCGGCCCGCGCGCCAGGGTGATCACCTTCGAAGGCTGCGGCCATGCCCCGGCGCTGGTGGAGGAAGAGCAGATTAAAGCGGTGAAGGAATTTTTGGAAAGCTAGTTCAAAAAGAAAAGTCATCCCAGCGAAAGCT
>JACQAB010000031.1 GCA_016195205.1 Pseudomonadota bacterium | reverse complement strand
TATCATGGAAAAAATGCCCGCGCTGAAAGTCATCTTCATCTCGGGCTACACCGAAGACCGTTTCCGCGAACAACTGAAAGAGGGTGAAGTGGTGCACTTCCTGCCCAAGCCTTTCAGCCTCAAACAACTCGCCGCCAAGGTGAAGGAAGTCCTGACCGGCGAAGTTGAGGATTAATAATGACCCACGCAAAGCATCCAACCGGCATGAGGCTCGCGCTAGCGGTAGCGTTCCTGCTTCTGTTCAACGGCGGAGACGCCCGGGCCGATCAGATACAGCGCCTTCTGATGGGAGAAACCCCGCTGCAATACGGAAACGGGAAGACGGCGGAATATGTTCCCGTAAGCTTTATGCGCCTGTACAAAGACCGCACCATCACGGTTCATGGCGGCCTGTTCCTGCCGCCGGGAGATCAGCCCGTGCCAGTGATGATCCTGGCCCATGGCAGCGGCGGCTTACACGATCGTGAATTCATCTATGCCCGTGAATTTCTGGATATGGGCGTCGGCGCGCTGGTCCTCGATTTTTTCACGCCGCGCGGAATCAGCTCCACCTTCACCGACCAGAAACTCGTGCCGCTGGGCCCTCTGGTTGAAGATGTCCTGAAGAGTTTCGTTTCCATCAGCACTTTACCGCGGGTGGACGCCTCGCATGTTGGGCTCATCGGCTTCTCCAAGGGCGGCGCCGTGGCTGTAAACGCGGCGCGGGCGCACTGGTATGACATGCCGGCCTTTAAAGGCATCCGTTTTGCCCTGGACATCATCCTCTATCCGGGATGCGGCATTCAGCCCTATCCCTCCACCACCACCGGCACGCCGATGTATATGCTGCTGGGCGAGAAAGACACCTATACCGGCGTCGAAAAATGCACGCTGTGGGCCGATAAGTTCAAGGCCGCGGGGGCCAGCATTTCCGTGAAAATTTATCCCGGCGCGGCCCATGCCTGGGACAC
Source organism: Pseudomonadota bacterium (assembly GCA_016195205.1). Lineage (GTDB taxonomy): Bacteria > Pseudomonadota > Alphaproteobacteria > UBA9219 > RGZA01 > JACQAB01. The sequence continues at coordinate 3,799 of JACQAB010000031.1, read as the reverse complement.
CGCCGACAGCCTGGGTGACCTGCCGACGGGAGAAAATCTATTGCGCTGTCTGTTCGAGCAGCAGCCAGATGGAACTTGGAAAGAAAGTTCTTCGGGCGCCTTGATGAAAAATCTTTCGGGAGAAAAATACCACCGGGCCCTCGACGCCTGCCGAACCTATGGCGTAAGCGAACGCTATGACGCCGCGCTGGCCGCTGAAACCATGGAAGATGTAAAAACCATGGTACGGCAAAATCTTCTGCCGCCGCCAATGGCTCCCTAAAAACCCTTTAGAGAGTTTTGCAAACCCACATAAAAACTAACAATGAGGCGGTTTATTGGCTGTTTTCCAACGAAGCCTTCCGCGCCACTTCGTTAAGCGCCTGGGAACGGGAGAACATCGTCCTCTTTTCCTGCCATTTGTCGAGAGGTTGACCATCCGCTTTCACATTGGCCTCTTGCCGGCCTGGATCTTGCCGAATAAACCATTCCCGCCCATTCGTATAGTAACTAAGGTCAATATGCCTGGGGTCTTTATGATAGGCATCAATATAGCCGATTTGCTTGTCATAACCGTCCCTGCCCTCTTTTAAATCCCAATACCGGCCCGTCTGTTTTTTTAATTCATCAGTTACAGCACGAAGCGGGAATTGACCAGCCGCCAGTTTTTTCGGGTCGGCTTTTGATGCGACATCTTTGATGATTCTTTCGATCATGGCAATTGACTGTTTATGTTCCTCCGTCATAACCGCATGATCTTTCTTCAAAGGCTGGCCTTCCGCCGCATAGATCTTGAATTCTCCGGTTTCCCGCGTGAAAAAGGTTTTGTCTGGATGGATGGAAAGGCTTTCCCGGGTTGGCTTTCCTTCATCGATATAAGCCCTGCGGGCTTCGTAAAAAAGTGGCCGGCCGTTCTCAACAATGGCTTGCGGAATAACCGCCCAGCCCGTGGCCAGGTCAAAATCTTTGTTCATCCGGACTTCATATTCATTCAACGCCTTGGCCATTCTTTGCGCGATGACCGCCGAGTCTTCCACTTTTTTCACAGGAGCAGGTGAGCCCCACCAGCCTTTAAACTGGACCTTCTGTGCCAAGCTATCCGGAATTGTTGCGGGGCTTCCAGGTTGAACGATGCCTAGAACAGCAAGGCTAGAAGCTAATACGCGCATCATGTCTCTCCATGAAAAAAGCAAAAATCCGTTTTAATAAACTATCACATTCTCATGAAAGTAAATAATGGCGAGGGATTAACCATCGATGCTGATGAAATGAAAGCAAGATCGCTGCTTTATGGGGCAAGATACTTACTTTATAGTTTCACAAAAAAATCAGGCGGGAAAAATCCCGCCTGAAGTTCTAGAGGAATTTGAAAATTTGGTCAGGTTGGAGTGCAGTCTTCCAATCCATTGCCGGCCAACAACGGCCCATAAGATGGGCGAGTAGCCATGGCCGGTATCGAAGCCATGTCGCCAGCAGCGCCCGTGGAAAGAGCTCTTGCAATTCTGGCTATGGCTCCTGCAGGAGCGCTCGGATTTGCGGCTACCATTTCTCTGATCATTTCTTTGGGGTTGGCCCATACGGTCATAATGTCCCCCTCCTTTTTAAATACCCGCCTCCATTACAATGAAAATAAATAAATAATGTTTTAATTTCATCGTTTCTTTTGCATTGATTAATAGTAATAACTATTAAAAATCAATGGCTTAAATTATTTTTAGAACTTCCTTAGCCATGAGCGATTTAAGCATGTTGCTGTTCCTTTCAATCGGCTCGATGGGCATTTTTGTCGCAGGAATCGGGTTATGAAAAAGAGAACATAAAAAGAACTTGCCGATGAGAACAAAACATGAATAATAACTCTTACCCACCAAGTGTACTCTCCCTCCTATAAATAAGAGGCCCGCCATGTCCAACTCTTCTCTCAAAGTCGTCAGCAATAAAGGTGAACCCATGGAACGCGCCGAACGTGCCGGTACGGCCGACCGCCAACGAGCTTTAGACGCCGCCCTCACCCAGATTGAACGCGCCTTCGGTAAAGGCTCGATCATGAAGCTGGGCAACGGCGAAAAACCCGCGGAAGTCGAGGTGGTCTCCACCGGCTCGCTCAGCCTCGACATCGCCCTGGGCGTGGGCGGATTGCCCCGTGGCCGTGTCATTGAAATTTACGGACCGGAAAGCTCGGGCAAAACCACCATGGCTCTCCATGTCATCGCCGAGGCCCAGAAGGCCGGCGGCGGTTGCGCCTTCATCGACGCCGAACACGCGCTTGATCCTTCCTATGCCAAAAAGCTTGGCGTGAAGCTCGAAGAGCTTCTTATCTCCCAGCCCGACACGGGCGAGCAGGCGCTGGAAATCGCCGACACCCTCGTGCGCTCGGGCGCGCTTGACGTGCTGGTGATTGACAGCGTCGCCGCTTTGGTGCCGCGCGCCGAATTGGAAGGCGAAATGGGCGACAGCCATATGGGCCTGCAGGCACGGCTGATGAGCCAGGCCTTGCGCAAGCTTACCGCCTCCATCTCGCGCTCGCGCTGTATGGTGATTTTCATCAACCAGATCCGCCAGAAAATCGGCGTGATGTTCGGCAATCCGGAAACCACCACCGGCGGCAATGCCTTGAAGTTCTATGCCTCGGTGCGCCTTGACATCCGCCGCATTGGCGCCATCAAGGACAAGGAAGTGGTGGTCGGCAACCAGACCCGCGTAAAAGTGGTGACCGCGAAAACGCGCGGCAATACCTGAAAGACCATCCCGATATGGCCGATGCCATTGAAAAACAAATCCGCGCCCATGCCGGCGTGGTGGCCGGGGCCATGATCACCGGCGGCGAAGCCAGCGAGAAAGAGGAGGATGAGTAATTTCGCGGCTTTTTAAAGGTATTTCTTCCTCCAGTCCTTGACTAGAACAGCCCTTTCAGATCATTCTGAAAGGGCTTTTTTTCGCCTGCAGGACCAAGAATGAGCAACAAATCTTACGACGACCGCGACGGCGTGATCTGGATGAACGGCCAGATGATCGAGTGGCGCAAGGCCAACGCCCATATCCTCAGCCACGCGTTGCACTACGCCGGCGCCGTGTTCGAAGGCGAGCGCGTGTATGACGGCACGGTGTTCAAGCTGCGCGAACATACCCAGCGCCTGCTCGATTCCGCCAAAATCATGGGCTATGAACTGCCCTACACCCTGCAGCAACTGATGGACGCCACCGAGGCCACCGTCCGCGCCCAGAAAATTGTCGACGGCTATGTGCGCCCCATCGCCTGGCGCGGCAGTGGCGAGATGATGGGCATCGCTTCCTATAAAAATCCCATTCACGTGGCCATCGCCACCTGGGAATGGCCCAGCTATTTCGATCCCACCGCCAAGGCCGAGGGCATCAAGCTGACCCTCAGCCGCTGGCACCGCCCCGCGCCCGACACCGCGCCGGTGCATTCCAAAACCTCCAGCCTTTACGCGATCTGCACCATGATCAAGCACGAGGTGGAGAAAAAAGGCTTCCATGACGGCTTGATGCTGGATTGGCGCGGCCATGTGGCGGAATCCACCGGCGCCAATTTCTTCATGGTGAAAAACGGCGGGCTGCACACGCCCACGCCCGACTGCTTCCTTGACGGCATCACCCGCCGCACGGTGATGGACCTGGCCCACCTGCGCCAGCTTCCCGTGCAGGAACGCACCATTTTGCCGGAAGAGTTGAAAACCGCCGACGAAATCTTTCTTACCGGCACGGCGGCGGAAGTCACGCCGGTGGGCCAGATCGACGACATGAAATTCAAGGTCGGGCCGATCACCAAAATGCTGGCCGAAGACTTCGCCAAGGAAGT
>JACQAB010000026.1 GCA_016195205.1 Pseudomonadota bacterium | reverse complement strand
GTGGGAATATAGGCCGACACGTCGCCCGCCTGGGTTTCACGGATCGGCAGCACGGTGAGCGAGCCCGCGCCGTGCTTGTCGTTGAACTTCGCGGCGCGTTCCAGCAAGCGCGAATGCAGGTAAAACACGTCACCCGGATAGGCCTCGCGCCCCGGCGGGCGGCGCAGCAGCAGCGACATTTGCCTATAGGCCACCGCCTGTTTCGACAAATCGTCATAAACAATCAGCGCATGCATGCCGTTGTCGCGGAAATATTCCCCCACCGCGCAGCCGGTATAGGGCGCCAAAAACTGCATCGGCGCGGGGTCGCTGGCCGTGGCGGCGACGATCACCGAATATTGCATGGTGCCGGCGTCTTCCAGCGTTTTCACGATCTGCGCCACGGTGGATCGCTTCTGGCCGATGGCCACATAGACGCAATACAGCTTTTTCTTTTCGTCGCTGCCGGCGTTGATGGTCTTCTGGTTGATGAAGGTGTCCAGCGCTACCGCCGTTTTACCGGTCTGCCTATCGCCGATGATCAGCTCGCGCTGGCCGCGGCCAATGGGCACCAGGGCGTCAATCGCCTTCAGTCCGGTCTGCATCGGTTCATGCACCGAACGGCGCGGCATGATGCCGGGAGCCTTCACTTCCACGCGGGTCAGCTTGGCGTCTTTAAGGGGGCCCTTGCCGTCAATCGGGTTGCCAAGCGCATCCACCACGCGGCCCAGCAACCCCTTGCCCACCGGCGCTTCGACGATGGCGCCGGTGCGCTTGACGGGACCGCCTTCCTTCACGGCGCGGTCGTCGCCGAAAATCACCACGCCAACATTGTCGGCTTCCAGGTTCAGGGCCATGCCCTTCACGCCGCCTTCGAATTCCACCATTTCGCCAGCGCGCACCTGATCGAGGCCATACACGCGCGCCACGCCGTCGCCGACCGACAGCACCTGGCCCACTTCGTTCCAGTTGGCGTCGGCCTCGAAGCCGGAGACCTGCTGCTTCAGCACATTCACAATTTCAGCGGCGCGAAGTTCCATGGAGAGAGGTTTCCTTTTTTGTTGTCGGTTACTGAATGAGGGGGCTGAGGGGCTAGGAGGCTGGGGGATGAAACCCAGCCCCTTAGTCCCCAAGCCCCCGAGCCCCCTTGTACTTACGCAGCCTTCAGCCCCACCGCAAGCCGTTCCATCTGGCCCTTCAGGCTGCCGTCGAACAGAAAGCTTCCCACCTGCACCTTCAGCCCGCCCAAAAGCGCCGGGTCGGTATGGGTTTCCAGCTTGATGGCCCGCGCGCCCTGCGCCGCAAAAGCCTTCAGCAGCACGCCGCGCAGGCTTTCCAGCTGGGCCTCGGCTAGCGGCCGGGCCGAGGTGATTTCGGCGCGCAACTCGCCGCGCTTCTCGGCGGCCAGGGTGAAGAATGCCTCGAGGATCATGGGAATATCACGCCCGCGCCCGTTCAGCGCCGCGACATGGAAAAAACCTTTGGTCAGCTTGCTGACCTCCGCCTGCTCCAGCAAGGCCTGCAGCCCCTTGGCGGTCAGGGTGCGGCGCAACAGCGGCGAGGCTAGGAACTGGCGCAATTCACGGCTACCCGCCAAATAAGTTTTCAAACGCAGCAGATCTTTTTCCACCGCGCTCAGGGTTTTTTGCTCCACGGCCAGTTGATAAAGCGCCTCGGCATAGCGGCGCGCTTCGACCGGCAGCGGGTGGTGATGAACGGAAGGCGTGGAGGTCATGACAGCGAGGCGGGTGAAAACAACACAACGTCATGCCAGCGCAGGCTGGCATCCATGGCAACCACCTTTCCAAGCCGAAAGGCCTCTCCATGGATCCCAGCATTCGCTGGGATGACACATTAAAACCGGGCGGATTTAAGCGGCTTCGAGCCGCCAAGGCAACAGGGGAAAGAATACAGGTTTTATAGGCTTTATTTATGCCGGAGTTGCATCCGGGACGGCGCCAAAACCGGCAGGAATGGGGTTGCGGCGCACCTGCTCCCCAATAAAGCTTTTTATTTTTTCCTGCGCTTTTTGATGAATCTTTTTATGGCCTCTCGCTTCGGGACGCAAAGGGTACCCATCCTCTTTTTTACCATGCTGCCTTGCAGGAATGCCTGAGCCGTAATATTCGGATATGGCTACAGGCACGGCTACGGCAGAGGCTAAAGACAGAATGGCGACCTCCTTTGCGAAAGCGAAATCCACATGTCCTTCCATAACACCATAGATTAGCACGAGCGCCGCCGGCAACAACGGCACAACAGAGAAATAGAATCGATGGAGGCTTGTCTCCATAGCCGCATCGCGAAAAGCCGCCTGAATTAAATTTACCGACCGCTGCTCGATTTCCGCCGGGCCAAGAGTCTTGTCATGCGCAAAGGCATCGCGCACCGCGGCAAGATAATCGCGTTGCAGTTCGAACAGATTATATTTTGGCCCTTTGGTCGTTTTATTTCTTCCCAACATATTTGCCCCTTTAATAATGCCTTTCCCTACAATCTAGCACAAAAAAATCGGTAATTTAGTTTCGTCTGTGAACATTGTTAACCATATAAAGCTTTAAAATATAACGTTGCCTAACTCAGGCCCATGCTATCCAGCGCCGCCACAAGGCTGCGGTGGGGCCGCGCCGTTATCCTTTCAAGGCTGGCGTTGCGTAGGTCGTCACACTGCTTTTTCAGTTTCGCCCGGGCACGGGTAAAAACCGCCTCTTTATAATTCTGGCGCATGGGCAGGGTGATGCCTTCCATAAGGCCATGAAGCATCGCCACCACGCTCGCCACGCCCACCGCTGCTTTCACCGCCGAGGTTAGCACGCCCCCGGTGGCGGCCATATCGGCCAGCATCAGGGCGGTGGTGAAGGCGCCGCCCCCTGCTTCAACGGCATAAAACAGTTTGCGGAAATACCCGGTTTCATTCTGCGCTTCATTCCAAGCATCAAGAATGCGGGCGCGGGCTTCCCTGGCCGCTGCCGGTGACTTAAGCCCGCCGGGGCCCTTATGCGTCAGAAGGGTTGTCAGGCTGTAAAGGAAAAGCCCTTCTAGCGCGTCATAACTAACAGTGTTTTTTCTTCGGAACATGGTCTTTCCAAAAAAAGTTACCATTTCAAATAAATCAGGCCGGCATCGGCGCCCAAGCCGGAGCCGCGCCAACAAAACTTTCCGGGATTTCAGGCGCGGTGCTACGCTTGGCCAGCTTCAGCACCATTTTCTTTTCCGCTAGAATGAGAATCCCATGGTGGCCTTTGGCATGGGGCAGCGGTTTTCTTTCCGCCGTGTGATCAAACTGCCGATTCTCAATGCGCTGATAGTAGTGATAGCTGCCCAGGGCATAAAGCAAAGCCGCAAAAGAAATCACGCCTAACACCGCATGCAGGGCTTCGGGCTTCTTGAAAAGAAGGCCCGCCACCCCTCCGCCCAGGGCCATGGCCGAAACCAGCGCGCCACTCTTGGTTGTCGGGGCGGCACAATCCATCACCGCTTCGTGCAGGCATTCACGCAGGAACCCATCCACTTTTTCATCCAGCGCCTTGCCTGAAAGACCTTCCCCGGCAAAGGCATGGCGCATCACGGGCCGGGCGATAGCTTGAAACTCGTAGAAGTTATAATGCGGAATGCCTCTGGGCACGGCTTGCGTCAACTTGCCATGAAGCCGGGCCTCGTTTGCTTCCGCAACATGGCGCTCGACGATTCCCTCAAGCGCGGCCTCTGCCCGCGCCAGGGTAATCGCCGCGTCACGCCAATGCCGCGCACGCCGCCACGAGGGCAGAAGATTTTCTTTCAGCACATAGAGGGAGGATCCCAAACCCGCGGTGCCATTTAGCCACGCTATCACCGTCACCGTGCCGCCGGTCAGCGCTATATCCACGGCCATCGCCGCCAGCGCCACGACGCCCGTGGCGGCCAGCAACACATGAAAGCCCGTGCTCACATTTTCAAACTGGGCGGCACGCCAGGCTTTAAGAATCAAGGCCTGCGTCTGGCGCTGGGCTTCCTGCTGCTGTGCTTGCGTCGCGTTGGGCGGCGTCAAAGCCGCTTCCAGCTCCCCGCGCCAGCGTTTTTCAAGCTCGGCAAAACGACTGTCGATAATTTCTTTCCGGGTCATGGCGCAACAATAAAGACGTTCAGCGGTTTAAAATCAAGTCGAGGTGAGGGCAAGCTTCAAGCAAACTACCCAAGCTCGGCGGCCATGAAGTTCATGGCAAGCCTTACGGTTCTTACATCGTCTTGCATGGACCGCTGGATGCGGCTTTCAGCGCGGGCATGAATTTCCTGATCGCCCTGTGCTTTTGCCTTCAACACGCCCTTTCTATTATATTGTCTCTTTGCAAAGTGGTGAATGTTCCACCAGTTATCCAACATGCGCCCGCCGCCAATGACCGCCGTGCCGCCTCCAGCAACATAAGCCAGGAGCGCAACGAGCGGCAACATCGCTCCTCCCACCACTAACACTGCGCCGGCGGCTGCAAGCAACATATTGTTATCCCTGCGCCGCTTAAAGACCTGCGTGGCCGAGACGCTGAAAGCGAGCTTGATATACTCTTGAGCCAATTTTTTTGCATCGGCTTCCGAAAGAGCTTTCCCGGATTCATCCAGCTGGCCGGTGAATTTTTCGGTAAAGGTTTTGAGGTAAGTCGTTTCCAGCTCGTGCTGGTTGTAGGTGCGTTCGGGTTCGACTTCCCGACGCCTTGCTATCCCGCCTCCGAGTACTCTCCAGCGCATAATGTCCTCCCTAATATGTTATGTCTTAAGTAAACACCCGCAGCGTTTCCCCTGCAATACAAACAATACAATCCCACGCCGGTTTTGCGTTAACATTCCTTTCCGTTAAGAATTTCCGCCCATGCACCTCTGCTTCATGGATATCGCCGCCGCTTATGACGCCCAAACGCCTTACACCATGGGGCTGGGCGGCACGCAGGCTGCCGTGTGTTACCTCAGCGCGGCGCTGGTGAAGGCCGGGGCACAGGTCACGCTGGTCAACCAGAAGCGCGAGGCGGGCGAGGCGTTGGGCGTGCGCCAGCTCACCCCCGAAGCGCTGGACGACGACACGCTGCAAAGCTTCTCGGCTATCATCGTCAATGGCCGCTGGACGGAAGAACTGGTGCGCCATTTGAAGCAAAGAACGCCCACGCCCCTCTGGGCCTGGATGCACGAGGCCTGTTTTCAAACGCCGTATATTCTGCCGCTGGCCGAATTCGCCGGCTTCCTTTTTGTCAGCGAATGGCAAAGACATTTAAACGCGCCACTGGTGCCCAAACCCGCGAAAAGCCCGGTGATTTCCAACGGCATCGCCCCACCCTTTCACACGCTGTTTCTGCCGAATGAAAAAATTCTTTCCGCCAAATCCGCGCCCACCGCCGTCTATGCCGGAAGCAGCAAGCGGGGCCTGCTGCAGCTGCCGGAAATTATTCCCGCGCTGCGCGCCAAACACCCCGACCTGCTGTTTGAAATTTATAACGACGGCGTGGTGGGCACGGACGAAAATGAAAACCGCGAATTCCGCGAAAAACTTCTGAAGCTGGAGGGCCTTTCCTATCTGGGCGCGGTGAGCCAGGCCGAGCTGGCGGCGCGGCTGAAACGCGCCAGCTATTTTTTAAGCCCCAACACCTATCCGGAAACCTTCTGCATTGCTTTGGCCGAAGCGATGGCCGCCGGATGCTTCTGCATCGCCACCGCGCGCGCGGCGCTGCCTTCCACCGCGCATGGTTTTGCCGCGCTAATGCCGGTGCCAATGGCGGATGATCCCTCCTGGCAGCCGGATTCCCTTAGCGCCGCCGATTTTTCCGCTTTTGCTACGGAACAGATCACGCAATGGCAGGCGCGCCCGGCGGAGGGCCGTGAAAAACACCTTCGCGCGCAGGTCGATTTTGCCCGCACGCATTATGATTGGGGGAAACATGCTGCAGAATGGAAGAAGTTTCTGGGTTGCTGAGTTTCTAGGTTTCTAGGCATTACTTTGAAATCATCCACCAAGAAACCTGGAAACCGAGTCACTCAGAAACCTCGTCTAAGGTCTTCCAATCGAAAAATACTGCAGGCCTGCCGCTTTCATCTCTTCCGGCTTATAAATATTCCGCAAATCCACCAGCACTTTTTTCTTCAACGCCTGCGCCATGCGCGCGGGGTCCAATGCGCGGAATTCGTTCCATTCGGTAAGGATCACCGCGGCATCGCTGCCCTGCATGGCGTCATGCGCAGCGCGGCAGAAATTCACGTTCTTCAGAACCTTCGCCGCCTCTTCCATGCCCGCCGGATCGAAAGCGCGGATCTGCGCTCCCGCCGCCTGCAGCGCCGGCACGATGGCCAGGCTGGCGGCCTCGCGCATGTCGTCGGTGTTGGGCTTGAAGGTCAGGCCCAGCACCGCCAAGGTCAGTCCTTTCACGCTGCCGCCACAGGCCGCAATCACGCGTTCGGCCATCTGTTTCTTGCGCGCCTCGTTCACCGCCACCACGCTTTCCACGATCTTCAGCGGGCTTTTGAAATCCGTGGCGGTCTGGATCAGCGCCAGCGTATCCTTCGGAAAGCACGAGCCGCCATAACCTGGCCCGGCATGCAAAAATTTGCGGCCGATGCGCCCATCCAACCCGATAGCCCGTGCCACATCCTGCACATTGGCGCCGGTTTTTTCGCACAGATCGGCGATCTCGTTGATGAAGGTGATTTTGGTGGCGAGAAAGGCATTGGCGGCGTATTTGGCAAGTTCGGCGGTTTCGCAGGCGCAGAACACCAATGGTGTCTCATTCAAATTCAGCGGGCGGTAAAGGTGGCGCATCACTTCGCGCGCGCGTTCGCTATCGGTGCCGATCACCACCCGGTCGGGGCGCATGAAATCGCCGATCGCCGAGCCCTCGCGCAGAAATTCGGGGTTCGCGGCGACGTCGAATTCCGCTTTAGGGTTTTCCTTGCGGATCAGCGCGGCCACCTTGCGCGCGGTGCCGACCGGCACGGTGGATTTCATCACCACCACCGCATAGCCGGAAAGGTTTCTGGCGATGGCGCGGGCCGCTTCCATCACAAACGTTACGTCGGCATGGCCGTCGCCGCGGCGCGAGGGCGTGCCCACCGCGATGAATACCGCCTCCACCCCCTGCAGGGCGGTTTTAAGGTCAATGGTGAATTGCAAGCTGCCGCGGGCTCTGTTTTTTTGCACCAGCGCATCCAGCCCTGGCTCGAAAATGGGGATTTTCCCGGCCTGCAGCGCGGCGATTTTCTCGGCATGGGTGTCGACGCAGGTGACCTCGACGCCGAATTCGGCGAAGCAGGCGCCCGAAACCAGGCCCACATAGCCGGTGCCGATCATCGCGATTTTCATAGGGCGCCCAGGGGCTCAGTTTTCGGTGTTCAAAGTTCTATACCGCACGCCGGGAAGATAACATGGTTAATTTAGTTTCTCGGGCGAGCAGGCGGCCTAATTCACCAGTTTCTTAACGCGCTCGCGCACGGTGCCGGCCAATTCCGGCCGCTCCAGCGCGAAGGCCACGTTAGCAGCAATGAAGCCGGCCTTGTCGCCGCAGTCATAGGCCTTACCCTCGAAGCGCACGCCGTGGAACGGCTGCTTGCCGATCAGCGGGATCAGCGCGTCGGTCAGCTGGATCTCCCCACCGGCGCCTTTCCTCTGCGCGCTGAGATGCGTCAGGACCCCGGGCTGCAGGATATAACGGCCGATAATCGCCAGGTTCGACGGCGCGGCCTGCACGCTGGGCTTTTCCACCAGGCCCTTCACCACCGCCAGGCGCCCTTCTTCGCGTGCTACGTCCAGGATACCATAGCTGGACACCGCGCTTTTGGGCACCTCTTCCACCGCCAGCAGATTACCGCCCTTCTGCGCGTAATAATCCATCATTTGCGCCAGGCACGGCCTTGAAGACAGCACCACCACGTCGGGCAGCAGCACGGCGAAAGGCTCGTTCCCCAGCGCGGCGCGCGCGCACCAAATGGCATGGCCCAGGCCCAACGGCTCTTTCTGGCGGGTGAAGAATTGCTGGCCAGAAGGGATTTCGGTTTTTTTCAGCTCTTCCAGCTCTGCCGTTTTGCCGCGCTCTTCCAGGATGCGGTACAGATCGCCATGCACGTCAAAATGGTCTTCCAGCGGGCCCTTGCCGCGGCTGGTGACGAAAATGAATTCCTCGATGCCCGCCTCGCGCGCTTCTTCGACGGCGTATTGGATCAGCGGCTTGTCGACCAGCGTGATCATTTCCTTGGGCATCGCCTTGGTGGCGGGCAGGAAGCGCGTGCCCATGCCGGCGACCGGGAAGACTGCTTTGCGGATAGGTTTCATGGGACTCAGGGGCTGAGGGACTGGGGGGCTAGGGGAATTAAGTTCAAAGATTCTGAAAGAACGGTGCAGTTTAGCATCTGAGTCCCTTAGCCCCCAAGCCCCTTAGCCCCTAATTCATCGCGTCGCGAACTGCATCGCAAATCTCATTAATCGAAAACGGCTTGGCGATGATGCGGTGGACCAGGGCTTCAATATTGTGGGCGCGCATGCGTTCCTGCGCATAGCCGGAAATCATCACGATGCGCAGATCGGCGTGCAGGCTGGTGGCCTTCAGCGCCAAAGCGATGCCGTCCACGTTGGGCATGACGATGTCGGTGACCAGAACGTCGAACCCGCTTTTGGAAAGTTCATCCAGCGCCTGGCGGCCGTCGGCCACGGTGGTGACCTCGTGCCCCACGCCGGCCAGCGCGCGCATAATAAATTCACGCACCGCTGGGTTGTCTTCCGCGACCAGCACGCGCAGTTTTTGGGGAGAGGCTTGGTTCATGAAAAATAAGGTTCGAAGGTGCGAAGCCAGAAAATTTTAACTCCAAACCTTCGAACCTTATAGTAGATGAAATGCTATATCCTCAACCCCCTGCTCGGAAAGAGGCGCGGAGAAGGAAAAAGGCAGGCGCTGGCCGGCTTCCAGCTGCGCCGCCGAAAGGGGAATAGCCCACTCCCGCACCACATGGCCGCGTGCGTCCAAGGCGCTGGCTTTCAGGCCGGGCACTTTCTGCACGCCGCCCGAGCGGTTAACCAGCACGCCTTCGATGCTCAACACCGTGCGGCCTTCTTCCTCGCGCAGCATGGTGGTGGGCACGCCTTCCAGCCCCACCGCCTCCATTTTTTCTTCCTGCGCATGACGCACCGCCAGATGCGGACCGATCTTCAGCGCGAAGAAAGGCAGCACCAGCAGGAAAGCCGCCATCGCCGCCAGCCCGGCGCTGCGTCCCAGCGGAATGCCGGAAGCGGCGGCCGCGGCGCTCATCGCCGGTAGAGCCGAACCGGCGGGAATGGGTTTCACGCTTTGCGGCAACGGCTGCAGATCGGCGGGCTGGGTGATCAGCGGCGCGCTGGCCTGCCATTCATGGCGGCATTTGCTACAGCGCACCTTGCGTCCCGTGGAGCCAAGGGCACGCGGATCAACTACAAACTGGGCGGCACAGGCGGGACAGGAAAGGATCATGGGCGAATCGCCCCGGGGGCAGGTTAACGCTTCGAGCCCTTCCTTTATGAAACGCTTCAGTTTTTGGGGCAAGAGTGGTGAAGGGGCTATTCCCTTGCTCTCCAAAGCCCTTAATATATGGGTTCGAAGGTGCGGAGGTGCGAAGGTTCGAAGAAAATACAACTTCGAACCTCCGAACCCTCGAACCTCCGAACGTTCACCTTTCTCACCGGCCCCAGCGGCGCGGGAAAATCCAGCCTGCTGCGGCTGATGTATCTGGGCGCAAAGCCCACGCAGGGCGAGGTGTACCTGTTCGATAAAAAAGTTGACGGCATCCCGCGCGCCGAGTTGCCCGCCCTGCGCCGGCGCGTCGGCGTGGTGTTTCAGGATTTCCGGCTGCTGCCGCACCTGACCGCGCTGGAAAACGTGGCCTTGCCGCTGCGCCTGGCGGGCGCGGACACCGACGAGATCGAAGGCCCGGTGCGCGAATTGATGGAATGGGTGGGATTGAGCGAGCAGATTGACGCCTATCCCGCCTGGCTCTCCGGCGGCGAGCAGCAGCGCGTGGCCATTGCCCGCGCCGTGGTCGGGCGGCCGCAAATTCTGCTGGCCGATGAGCCCGCCGGCAGCGTCGACGAAGATTCCGCCCTGCGCCTGATGCATCTGTTTCTGGAACTGAACAAGCTGGGCACCACCGTAGTGGTAGCCACCCATAACCGCGCCTTGATGGAGCGCGTGCGCAAACCTGTGCTGCACCTTCACAAGGGCGAGGTTTCGATTCACTGATGTTGACGCGCGAGAAAACCCCTTTTGCCGAAATCGCCGAGGCCGCCCAACCGCTTTCGGCCCGGGTATGCTTGCTTTTTGCCGGAGTGCGCAGCTTTTTCGCCAACGACAACGCCTGCGGCCTCGGCGGAAAACTGGTGTTCTTTTTCATGCAGTTTTTCCACGATCCTTTGCATGTGCGCCTGCCGTTCGAGGAACGGCGCCTGGGTCTGACCCTGGCCGCGCTGCTTTCCATTACGCTGTATGTGGCCTTCCTGGCCATGGCGGCCAGCGCGCTTTTCGCCCATGCCGCCGCGGGCATGGACCGCGAAATGGCGCGGCATGCTGCTTTCACCCTGGCTGGGATCGGCCACGCCGCCGGCCGATCTGCCGCTGCCCGCGCTGGTGGATGTGGAACTGACCGGCAAATCTCCTGCCTCGAAAGAAGCGCTGGCCCGCGCCGCGGCGGGCGTGCCGGGCGTGATGATGGACGACCACGCCGCCTTCGAAAGCGCGCTGTTCCGCACCGCGCGCGGCTTCCAGTTCACCGCGCTCAGCGTGTTGGTGCTGGGCTTTGCCGCGCTGATCCTCACCGCCGCCTTCGCCGCCGAGGCGCATTTCCGCATCAACCAAGACACCATTGAAATCCTGCATCTGATCGGCGCGCGCGACGACGCCATCGCCCGGCACATGGGCCTGGCGGTGCTGCGCCTCAGCCTGGGCGCGGCGGGCGCGGCGCTGATGGCGGCCTTGCTGACCGTGGGCGCGTTGCAACTGTGCATGCAGGGGCTTGATCTTTCTTTCTTCCCGAATTTTGCCATGGGATTCTGGGGCTTCTTCGGCATCGCCTTTGAATGGATCCTGGCCGGAATGCTGGCGGCGGCGCTATGCTTCCTGGCCGCGCACCGCACGGTGCTGCGCGCGCTGCAAAGAATGATTTAAGAGGGTCACAGGTTACAGAGGACAGGTTACAGGAAATATACTACTTGTCTTCTGTAACCTGTCACCTGTTCCCTATAACCTTCCGCCATGCTTTTGAAACCCGGGCACTCCCTTCTCAACGCGGTCATCGCGCTGCTGCTGGCCTGGCTGCTGGGCCTGGCGCTGTTCGTGCATGACGTGATGGGTTTTCCGGAAGGCAACCTGAAAACTGTGCCCAAAACCGACGGCATCGTGGTGCTCACCGGCGGCGCGGCGCGGGTGGAAGCCGGGCTGGATCTTCTCATGCAAGACACCGCGCCGCGTTTGCTGATCAGCGGCGTCGATCCGCGCGCCGAACTGGAAAAAATCGTCCCCGCGGCGCATCCCGCCCGCAAAAAGCTGGCCTGCTGCATCGTGCTGGGCACCACTGCCGCCGATACCTGGGGCAATGCGCGCGAGGCCGCCGCTTGGGCGCAGCGCGATGCCATGCATCGCCTGCTGATCGTCACCTCGAACTACCATATGCGCCGCAGCCTGATTGAATTCCGCCGCGCCCTGCCCGATACCGAGCTGATTCCCTTCCCGCTGGTGCCCGAGCAGGTGCGGCTTTCCAAATGGTGGGATTACCCCGGCACCGCCAGCCTGCTGATCGGCGAATACAACAAGCTGCTGCTGGCCTATGCGCGCGGTCCCCTGCACCGGATGTTTGGTTCGTAGGTTCGTAGGTTCGTAGGTGCGGAGTTGGGTTGTTCTATCGGCACAATCGTTTAATCTATAAATTATGACCCTTCGAACCTCCGAACCTCCGAACCTCCGAACCCCGGTTCTCACCGCCCTTCGCTCTGCCTTGTATGACGCGCTGCTCTGCGCCTGGACGCTTGCCTGCAGCATGCCGGCTTATCTTCTTACCTTCCTGCCGGCGCGCGCGCCGATGGTTTGGTGGGCGCGGCTGTGGATCGACGGCATCGGCTTTTTGGAACGCACGATGCTGGGGCTTTCCTATGTCATGCAAGGGCGGGAAAACCTGCCCGCCCTGCCCTACATTGTCGCCATGCAGCACCAATCGGCCTGGGAAACCTTTAAGCTGCTGCAATGGTTCCCGGATGCGGCGATTGTCATGAAGGAAGAGCTGCTGCGCCTGCCCTTGTGGGGCGTGTGCGTGCGCCGCTACGGCTGCATTCCGGTGGCGCGCTCAAGAAAAGTGGAAGACCTGCACCGTTTCCTTGCCGCGGCGCATAAAATGGCCGACAGCCAACGGCCGATTGTGATTTTTCCGCAAGGCACTCGGGTATCGGGGACTGGGGATCGGGGACTGGGGACTGGAAAAAGCGCGTCTTCAGTCCCTAGTCCCCAGTCCCTAGTCCCCAAATACAACAAGGGCGTCGCGGTCTTGCAGGAAGAGCTGAAGCTTCCCGTAATTCCCGTGACGCTGGATTCCGGAAAATTCTGGGGCCGCCGCGCGTTTCTGAAATATCCCGGCACCGTCACCGTACGCATTCACCCGCCGATTGCGCCCGGGCTGTCGCGCGACGAATTGCTGCAAAAAATACGCGAGATTTTTGAGGACCCTACGAACGCTGCTTAATAACGCGCGCGGGCAGGCCCACGGCGATGGCGCCGGCGGGAATGTCTTTTAAAACCACGGCGTTCGCGCCGATCTGCGCCCCATCGCCCACCGTGATCGGGCCCAGAAGTTTCGCGCCCGCGCCGACCATCACCTTGTTGCCCAAAGTGGGGTGGCGCTTGCCGGTGCCGCCTTTACCCCCCAACGTCGAGCCGTGAAAGATCAGGCAGTCGTCGCCCACTTCGGCGGTCTCGCCGATCACCACGCCCATGCCGTGGTCGATCACCAGATGCTTGCCGATTTTTGCGCCGGGATGAATTTCAATGCCCGTCAGCCAGCGTGACAATTCGGAAAGGAAGCGCGGCACGAACGGCACCCCCGCCAGATAAAGCGGATGCGCCAAGCGGTACAATCCGATGGCCTTGATGCCGGGATAAAGCAGCAGCACCTCCAGGTCGCTTTTGGCGGCGGGGTCGTTAGCGCGATAGGCCTTGAGGAGAGAGGAAAAAGACATGGGGGCTAGGGGGCTGAGCGACTAAGGGGCTAAGGGGAACAAAGCATAAGCCTTACTGCGATGTAAACTCCGCTCGTTGATCTAATAACAGGGTTCGTTTTCCAAAAATATGTATTATGTTTGCCCAATCCTCCCTGAGTCGCTTAGCCCCTCAGCCCCCTAGCCCCATGGATCTTATTTCCAAGTTCCCCGGCCCGCTGCAGCCTTATGCCCGCCTCGCGCGCCTCGACAAGCCCACCGGCTATTGGCTGCTGGTGTTCCCGGCCTGGTGGTCGATGGCGCTGAACAGCCCGCATGGCCGGGGCCCCGATTTCAAACTCATGCTGCTTTTCTTTCTTGGCGCGGTGGTGATGCGCGCCGCGGGCTGCGCCGTCAATGACGTGTATGACCGCAAATTTGATTCGAAAGTGGCGCGCACCAAAACCCGCCCGGTGGCCAGCGGTGAAATCGGCGTGGCGGCCGCGTTGGTTTTTGCCGTGGTGTTATCCCTCATCGGCCTCGCCATTGTCTGGCAGATGGGCGTGCTGCCGACGATTCTTGCCGCCGCCTCACTGCCGCTTATCCTGTTTTACCCGCTGATGAAGCGCTTCACCTGGTGGCCACAGGCCTTTCTGGGCCTGACCTTCAACTGGGGGGTCCTGGTGGGGTCGGCCGCCGTGACCGGCAGCGTCACCCTTCCTGCCCGCGGCTGCTAGGTTTAAGTGCACGCAAATGGGTGGGATTCTGGTACGGCATTTTTTGGGTATTGCTGGTGGCCTGCGGCCTCGCCACACAGATGGGCTTCGGTTTCTATGCGGGGATGAGTTTAACGCTGTTTGAAATCGCCACCCTCATTCGCCTGTGGCGCATGGAAGACGCGTCTTCCAGCCTCGGTACCTTCCGCAGCAACACGGTGCTGGGATGGTGCGTGTTGTTGTCGTTTATAGCTGGATTGTTTTCGACGCCGCTGTGAAAGGGGCTTGGGGGCTGGGGGACTCGGGGAAAATTCCGTGATATTTTCTTCCCCCAGCCCCTGAGCCCCCTAGCCGCCCAGCCCCCGTTTTCATGAAATCCTCCCCCCGCACCCAAGACTGGCCCAATTTTTTGCGCGTGATGAACCCGTTCATCACCGCCAACACCGCCGCGGCCAGCCCGGGGCTGGTGCCGGAAATCCAGCTTTATCTGGCCACCGAGATTACGCCCTTGTGGCGCTCATGCGAAAAATTCCTGCAGCGCGAGAACATTCCCCCGCCTTTCTGGGCGCTGGCCTGGCCGGGCGGACAGGCGCTGTCCCGCTATATCCTTGATCATCCGGAAACCGTGCGCGGCAAGCGCGTGCTGGATTTTGCTTCGGGCTCGGGCCTGGTGGCGCTGGCCTGCAAAAAGGCGGGCGCAGTCGCCGTCACCGCCAACGACGTCGATCCCATGGCCATCGTCGCCACCAGCCTGAATGCCACGCTGAACGGGCAGGAGCTGAACGTCCTGCATGACAACCTGATCGGGCGCGCCCTGCCGGAAGTTGACGTCATCACCGCCGGAGACTTCTGCTATGAATGGCCCATGGCCGGCTATGCCATGGAATGGCTGCGCCGCCTGGTGGGCGAAGGAAAAACCGTTCTATTCGCCGATCCTGGCCGGCCGCATGCCCCGCTGGGCGGCTTTATCGAGTTGTTCCGCATTGCCGTGCCCACCACCCGCGACGTGGAAGACAGCGAGACGAAAAGCACCGGGGTATTCCGGCTGCTGGCCGACGAATAAGGCCCTAGGCCTTAGACACTAGGCCATAGGAAAAAAGATCCTGAGTCCTAAGGCCTAGGGCCTAGGGCCCTAAAAAAACAGCCTCTGGCTTGCGCCAGAGGCCGAGTGAGGGGACTTTTAAAAAAGGGGGGTTCTAGGCCCGCGCGCCTTCGCCCTCGCGGGGCAGCTTGCGGCGGTAATCCTGCAGGCGCGTCACGCGCAGGGCACGCGCCCCGCCACGTTCCGACAACTTCATCCAGGAACGAATTTCTTCTTCCGAAAGATTATAGCGCGCGCAGACATCGGTCAGGGTGATCAAGCCTTTGCGTACGGCATCGACCACGATGGCCTTGCGGCTGACGACCCAGCGTTTGGTGTCGGACGGCGGAAGGTGCGAAAGGTCGGCGGCGCCTTCCAGGCGGACAACCTTGGCTTCATGCGCGGGGGCTCCGGCAGAATTCGGCTCATCAAAATTCATGGTCAACCTATGGCTCTAAAAATGGGAAACTAAAGTATGGGAAGAAGATAGCTGAGCCGCTTTAAAAAAAACTGAATGGGTGCCGAGAATGCCTAACGCATTTTAACCGTATTTAAGACAAAAGCAGCGATTCCGCGCGGGCCGCCAAACCGCGCCAATCCTGTGTTTTTAAAAAAACCCGGTGCCGTGGCGGCTTCTCAGGAATGAAGAAAAGGTTACGCCGCAAGGGGTCGTTGAGCGTTTGGCAAGCTTTGAAAAAATATTTTGCCCCAAACTGGTGATGCGCTTTTCCCGTTTGACGGGGAAGGCGCACCATAAAAGAAGGCTGGGGGAGATTTAGGGACCGCCGCTACTAGGAACTTTGGGCGCGGGGATCGAGATATTAATCACCGGCGCACCCGGGAAAGAGCCGTGGTGATCATGCATATAGAAAAACACCGCCGCCAGGGCCAGAAGAATTCCCACCACGATCAGCACCGCGCTGGAAAGCATGCTGTTGTCGGAAGATGTTTGCGCCGTGGCTTATTCCTTTCGCAAATCAAAGTTATGGATTAGCGGGCGGAGGCGGCGGGCTGACCAGTGTAGGTACTTCCGCCGGCACCGAGGCGCCCAGGGGCGCGTTGCTGTTGGCCGGTTCCATCATGCGGTTGATCATAGCGGTATCGTTCACCAGAACCCCGGGAACCCGGGTGTTATAAGAATAAAGCAGGGCAATCACCACCAGGGCCGCGATAAGCGCCAATATGATCCAAAGCGCGTTATTGGAAGGGCGTTTTTCCGCCATCAAATCCACAGGCTCGGTCGGCATGATTCTCTCCCTTTGTTTTTCGACGCGCCCAGCGATAAAGGGAACGGCATAAATTTTCGATGGGTTTCTTGGCTGTGCCTGCGCGTTAAGAAACGCCTACTTGTCATGCGCTCCGGAACCCTTTAAACATTTCAATATCAGCCATATTTGAAACCCTCTTTCCCAAGGTCATATTCATGACAACTTCTATCAAAATTTACGGCCATCGCTTCTGCGGCACCACGCACGCTAAATTCGCCGTACAAAATAACCACGGCGCCACGCGCCCACCCGAAAACAGCATGGCCGCCCTGAAGGAAGCCGTGCGCCTCGGTTTGAAGCGCGTTGGCTTTTTTAGCGTCTTCAAAAGCAAAATAGGCCACGCGTTTCCATGGCTTGAACTTGTTGGCGTGAGTTGAATCGCCGTTATTATGTTCGGCCAATCTTTTCTTAAGGTCAGAAGTCGAGCCGGTATATTTCTGTTCCGGATCTCTCAAGCTCCGCAAAAAGTAAACATAGCGCATGGATAGAGCCCTCCTTCGCTAAAGCTACGGAGGGCATCCTGCTTCGCCCCTTTGGAATTTTGCAAGGGTTAATCCTGCGTAGCCCCGAAGGGGCGAAGCAGGATGGCTGGGGCGGAAGGATTCGAACCTTCGCGTGACGGAATCAAAATCCGTTGCCTTATTTCGGCACCAGCTATGCGTTCGTTCGCATGGTCGACATACGGCTTGATAGATTGAAAGAAGGCATGGCTGCGCTCGAAGAAAAGATACAG
>JACQAB010000025.1 GCA_016195205.1 Pseudomonadota bacterium | reverse complement strand
GTTTGGTGATCATCACCGTACTGTTGCTGGCCGGGTCATTGAATTTGTCGCAGATCGTGCTGGCGCAGAAGCATATGTGGTTCGCCGTGCCGCTGTTTCCCATGTTCGTGGTGTTTTTCATCTCAGGCTTGGCCGAAACCAACCGCGCGCCGTTCGATTTGCCCGAAGGCGAGAGTGAATTGGTGGGCGGATTCAACGTGGAATATTCCTCCATGTCCTTCGCGCTGTTCTTCTTGGGCGAATACGCCAATATGATTTTGATGAGCGCGATGACGTCGATTTTATTCCTGGGCGGCTGGCTGCCGCCGTTTGATACCCCGTTTTTCAACGCCATTCCCGGCATGGTGTGGTTTGCGGGCAAGATCAGCTTCTGCCTGTTCCTGTTCCTGTGGGTGCGCGCCACGCTGCCGCGCTTTCGCTATGACCAGCTCATGCGCCTGGGCTGGAAGGTGTTTCTGCCTTTCTCGCTGCTGTATGTGGCCGGTGTGGCCGGATACATGGTTTTCACCAATCATTTTCCACAGGTGGGGGGATAAATGAATCTTCGCAGCTTCCGCCGCTATTTCCTGTATGACATCCTTCGCGGGTTGATCCTCACCTTCTCATACATGTTCCGCCGCCGGGTAACGATCAACTACCCGTTCGAAAAGGGCCCCATTTCCCCGCGCTTTAAGGGAGAGCATGCGCTGCGCCGCTATCCCAACGGCGAAGAACGCTGCATTGCCTGCAAGTTGTGCGAGGCCATTTGCCCGGCGCAGGCCATCACCATTGAAGCCGAAGAGCGGCCCGATGGTTCCCGCCGCACCACGCGCTATGACATCGACATGGTGAAGTGCATTTACTGCGGGCTGTGCCAGGAATCCTGTCCGGTGGATGCTATTGTGGAAGGGCCGAACTTTGAATTCGCCACCCTCACGCATGAAGAGCTGCTGTACAACAAGGAAAAACTGCTGGCCAACGGCGATAGGTGGGAGGCAGAAATCGCCGCCAACCTCGCCCGTGACGCCCGGTATCGCTGATCATGATCCCAACCGTTTCAACCTTCTTGTTTTATCTGTTCGCTTCGGTGCTGGTGGCGTCGGCGCTGATGGTGGTGCTGGCGCGCAACCCGGTGCATTCGGTGCTGTTCCTTATTTTGGCGTTTTTTAACGCGGCGGGATTGTTCCTGCTGCTGGGGGCCGAGTTCGTCGCCTTTATCCTGATCATCGTTTATGTGGGCGCGGTGGCGGTGCTGTTCCTGTTCGTGGTGATGATGCTGGATATTGATTTTGCCGAGTTGCGCAAGGGCGCGTGGAAGGTTTGGCCCGTGGGCTTGCTGGTGGGGGCGGCGTTGGTGGCGCAGCTGGTGCTTACCGTTTGGGCCTGGCAAAGCCTGCCGGGCGCGCAGGGCGGTATTTTAAGCCCGGCATCGCATCCGGCCGTCAGCCTCAACGGGCTTAGCAACACGCATGCGCTGGGCAATGTGCTGTATACCGACTTCGTTTACCCCTTCCAGGTGGCGGGGTTGATCCTGCTGGTCGCCATGATTGGGGCCATTACGCTTACCCTGCGCGTGCGGCACGATGTGCGCCGCCAGAACATCAACAACCAAATTACCCGCCGTCCGGAAGACGCCATGGTGATCAAGCAGGTTGAGAAGGGGGCAGGGGCGTCATGATGGCAAATCTTTTTATTGTCATGCCCGCGAAGGCGGGCATCCACGAAAAGCCAAACGACACGGCCTGTGGCCTGTCGTGGATCCCCGCCTGCGCGGGGATGACAGATTTATTTTTGGCTAAGGTTCTCTCATGATGCCTATCACTCTCCACCACTTCCTGGCCGTCGCCGCGATCGTTTTCACCATCGGCGTGTTCGGCATTTTCTTGAACCGCAAGAACATCATTATCATCTTGATGTCGGTGGAATTGATTTTGCTGGCCGTGAACATCAATTTCGTGGCCTTTTCGGCGCAGTTGCATGATTTGACCGGCCAGGTGTTCGCCCTTTTCGTGCTCACCGTGGCCGCCGCCGAGGCCGCCATTGGCCTGGCCATTCTTGTCGTCTATTTCCGCAATCGGGGTTCGATTGCGGTAGATGACATTAATCAGATGAAAGGTTGAAATGGTTTCGCTTCCTGCCCTCAGCCTGTTCGCTCCGCTGCTTGGCTCTGCTGCGGCCGGGTTGTTCGGCCGCAAAATGGGCGACCGTAACTCACAATGGGTCACCTGCGGCCTCATGGGCCTGCTTACTCTCGCGGCGCTTTACCAATTCTGGGATGTCGCGCTGCAGGGCCATGCCGGAACCGAATTCCTGGCGCATTGGATCGTCAGCGGCGCGCTGAAGGCCGATTGGGCGGTGAAGTGGGACACGCTTTCGGCCGTGATGGTGGCGGTGGTGGCGGTGATTTCCACCTGCGTGCATGTGTATTCCGTCGGATATATGAGCCATGACAAGCACATTCCCCGCTTCATGGCTTACTTAAGCCTGTTCACCTTCTTCATGCTGATGCTGGTGACCGGCGACAACCTGGTACAGATGTTTTTTGGCTGGGAAGGGGTGGGGTTGATGTCTTATCTGCTTATCAACTTCTGGTTCGAGAAAGACAGCGCCAATAGCGCCGCCATCAAGGCCTTCCTGGTCAACCGCGTGGGCGATTTCGGCTTCGCGCTGGGTATTTTCGCCTGTTTCCTGCTGTTCAATTCGGTGGAATTCGGGCCCATTTTCGATGCGGCCAAAAATTTCACCGGAAAAACCTTCCACTTCCTCAGCATGGATCTGCCGGTAACCGACACGGTGGCCCTGCTGCTGTTCGTGGGCGCGATGGGCAAGTCGGCGCAGCTGTTCCTGCACACATGGCTGCCTGATGCCATGGAAGGCCCCACGCCCGTCTCGGCCTTGATCCATGCGGCAACAATGGTAACCGCGGGCGTGTTCATGGCCGCCCGGTTTTCGCCCTTGTTTGAATACGCGCCTGTGACGCTGCAGGCGGTGACGGTGATTGGCGCGGTCACGGCCTTTATTGCCGCCACCATTGGCCTGACGCAGTTCGACATCAAGCGCGTGATCGCCTATTCCACCATGAGCCAGCTGGGCTACATGTTCTTTGCCGCCGGCGTTTCGGCCTATTCGGCCGCGATTTACCACCTGATGACGCATGCGTTTTTCAAGGCGCTGCTGTTCCTTGGCGCGGGCTCGGTGATCCATGCGCTGTCGGGCGAGCAAGACATGCGCAAAATGGGCGGCATCTGGAAAATTATTCCCATTACCTATGCGCTGATGTGGATTGGCTCGCTGGCACTGGCGGGCATCGGCATTCCCGGGCTGTTCGGCTTCGCTGGCTTCTATTCGAAGGATGCAATTTTGGAAGCGTCTTATGCTTCGGGCAGCGGCGTGGGGTATTTCGCCTATTGGCTGGGGATTGCCGCCGCGTTCATGACGGCGTTCTATTCCTGGCGCCTGATCATGCTTACGTTTCACGGCAAATTTCATGGCGATAAGCACGATCTGGAACATGCGCATGAATCCCCGCCGGTCATGCTGTGGCCGCTTTACGTGCTGGGGGCGGGGGCCGTGCTGGCGGGCTTCCTGACTGAGGAATGGTTCATAGGCCACGGAAGTTTAAGCGAATTCTGGCGCGGCGCTCTGGTTGTGCTGCCCGAACACAAGGCGCTGGAAGAAATGCACCACGTGCCCCTTTGGGTGAAGCTGGCGCCATTGGTGGCCGGGGTCAGCGGCATATCCTTGGCCGTGCTGTTTTATGGCTGGTGGAAAGAAATTCCCGGAAAAATTGCCGCCGCGTTTGGGCCGGTTTATCGCCTGGTGTTCAACAAATATTACTTCGACGAGATTTATGATTTTCTTTTCATCCATGGTGCCAAGCTTCTTGGCCGTATTACCTATGAGGGCGGCGATAATAAATTAATCGATGGCTTGGGCCCTGAAGGGTTGTCGAATGTTTCAAAAGCCTTCGCGCGGAAGGTCAGCTTCCTGCAAACCGGATACATTTATCACTACGCCTTCGCGGTGGTGATTGGCCTGGTCGTCTTCATGCTTTGGCTGGGGAGATAAAATGTTGGCGAAAAGGAAAAATAGATCGACGAGGCGAACTCTATTTCCCCTCCCCTTGAGGGAGGGGATAAAGGGGTGGGGTCATGGGGTTGCTTCCGGCGTAAACGGTGGGGGTTTGAGTATTCAATGCTCCACCCCACCCCTAACCCCTCCCTCAGGGGGAGGGGAATTCGACCTTTCCCAAGCCGCGGGGGCAAGCTAAATGAACAATCTGCTTGCCATCCCTTGGCTTTCCATCGTCACGTTTCTGCCATTGCTGGGCGCGTTGCTGGTGCTGCTGGGCCCCAAAAACGATGAAACGGCGCGGCACATCGCGTTCTGGACCAGTTTGCTAACCTTGGCCGTCAGCCTGTTGATTTTGTTCGGGTTTGATCCGGCCAACACCGGCTTCCAATTCGTGGAAGAGGCCAAGTGGCTCAGCTTCGGAAAAATTTCCATCCTTTATAAAAAGGGCGTGGATGGGCTTTCCATCTGGTTCGTGGTGGCTTCGGCCTTCCTAATGCCCATCTGTTTCCTGGCCGCATGGGAACCGATCAAGGAAAAGGTGCGCGAGTTCATGATTGCCCTGCTGATCCTCGAAACCATGATGATCGGCATGTTCTGCTCGCTCGATTTCATCCTGTTCTACATTTTCTTCGAGGGCGTGCTGCTGCCCATGTTCCTCATCATCGGCATCTGGGGCGGGCCGGGCAGGGTGCATGCTTCCTATCGCTTCTTCCTTTACACGCTGCTGGGTTCGGTGCTGATGCTGCTGGCGATCATCGCCATGTGCGTGTTCACAGGCACCACCGATATGACGGTGGCGTTGAAAACCGACTTCCCCAAGAGTTGGCAAAACTGGCTGTGGCTGGCCTTTTTGGCCAGTTTTGCCGTCAAAACCCCCATGTGGCCGGTGCATACCTGGCTGCCTTACGCGCATGTGGAAGCGCCCACCACGGGCTCAGTCATCCTGGCCGGCATTCTGCTGAAAATGGGCGGCTACGGCTTTATTCGCCTTTCGCTGCAGATGCTACCGCAGGCGTCGGAAACTTTTACCGTGCTGATGTATGTGTTGAGCGGCATTGCCATTGTCGCCACCTCGCTCACCGCGCTGGTGCAAACCGACATGAAGCGGCTGATCGCTTATTCATCCGTCGCTCATATGGGCTATGTCACCATGGGCACCTTCACCAAAAACCAGCAGGGGCTGGAGGGCGCGGTGATGGTGATGCTGTCGCACACGCTGGTGTCCTCTGCGCTGTTTCTTGTGGTGGGCGTGCTGTATGACCGCCTGCACAGCCGTGAAATTTCCCGCTACGGCGGGGTGGTGAACAACATGCCGCATTTCGCCATGTATGCGATGCTGTTCACGCTGGCCTCGGTGGGTTTGCCTGGAACCAGCGGCTTTATTGGCGAATTTCTATCCATGCAGGGGGCCTTTCTGGCCAATACCTGGATGGCGGCGGTGGCAGGCCTGGGCGTTATTCTGGGCGCGGCCTATATGCTGTGGCTTTACCGGCGCGTGTTCTTCGGCCCGCTGACCAAGCCGGACGTCAAAGAAATGACCGACTTAACGTGGAAAGAATATGCCGCGCTGGCCCCGCTGGCGGTGCTGGTTCTGGTGATGGGCATTCAGCCTGGTGTGTTCAAGGATGTCATCAGCCCTACCATGAAGGCCATTGCTGATACCGCGCATGCCCGCATCGCCGGGGGCGTGCCATGAACCTGGTCGATCTCTTTGCTCTTGGACCTGAAATTTTCCTTGCCTGCGCGGGTATGATTTTGCTGGTGGTGGGGGCTTTCTATGGCGCGCGTTCGGCGCTGGCTATCAATGCGATTACCGGAATTTCTTTTGTGGGCGCTTTCGTTCTGCTGTTCTGCACGGGGCATAACGCGCCGGTCAGTGACATTCTGGGCGGGCATGTGGGCGTGGATGCCTATGCC
>JACQAB010000024.1 GCA_016195205.1 Pseudomonadota bacterium | reverse complement strand
GCGTGGAGTTTTTTAAGACCGGAACCGCCATGGGGAATTATGGCCGGCTTATGAAGATCAGACATAATGGTCGCGATTGGATTCTTGCCGCTCACGATACCGGTGCCCGGGGCGTTAATTACAAGGGGCACACGCTTATAGGAAGCCTGTTGAATGGCGAGCTGGATGGCACACCGGGCCAGCGGCCCGCCGAGCCGCCTCATAAAGAAAGACCTCGGCCAAGTTTCAAAGCGCCCGCCGGCGAGCCTTCCAAGGGAGCCCCTAAGGCGGCGCCAAAAACCCGGGAAGAGCCAGATCCTACGCCATCACCGAGCGGCACATGGCAGCCAAAATTTTCCCGTTAATCTGCGCGCGGCGCAAAATCCAAACAGTCCTTAAAACAATTCCGGCCCGAAGCGTTTGGCCCGGGCCGGAATAAGATTTTTATGAAACGGATTTAACGTGCCGGACCGGCAGGACGTGTGAAGACTTTGCCGCCCTGTATATTCGTAATTTCGCGCGGGCTTCCATCGCGGCCAACGCACGGTTGGCCACGCCTTCTGCCTATCGCAAAGGTGTGGCAGGGTTGCAGGCCCTCTGTAGAAGCAGACGGGGCAGCAGGCGCTGCTCGAGTAGCAGGCGCCTCGCTTCTGTGCCCGCTGCCCCTAGGAGCAACCGGTACGGGTTCTCTATTTCCCGGAAGCACGGGATCCCTTTCGGTAATCACCGTGGAAACATCCAGAGCGCCAATTTTTGCGCCGGGCTTGCGCTCGATTCCTATAACAGGCGCGCCGTATTCATTGGCCACCTGTTCTGCGCGTTTCCTGTTCATATCCCTGGCGAATTTAAGACCCGCCGCGTCGTCGCTATAACCGTAAGCCGGGAATTTTCCTAAAACTTTCCTGCCGTCTTGCAGGATATAAATGACATGGGCTTTATTACTCCAGTTTCCCTTCCAAATGCCGGGCCAGGGTGGTTTTCCCGGCGCTTGTTGGGCTTGATGAACGATCGATCCCGCGGCTGCCGGGGGAGGAGCCTTTAGAGCTGTTTGTGCGGCTACTTGCGTAACATTTCCGGCCCCCATCACAGGGATCATGAGCGCTGTTACAAGGCCTCTTGCATAACTGGAAACCATTTTTTCCTCGCGTGAATAATCAAAAAATGTTGACGAGATATATACTGTGGCGGGGTGTGCATGCAATGCTAACAATAGTTGCATGTATGGTTAATCGCGAATTTAATTTCCCCTCCCCTTGAGGGAGGGGATAAAGGGGTGGGGTCAGAAGGTTGCCGCCAGCGTAAGTGGTGAGGATTTGAAAAACGTCACGCCCTACCCCACCCCCGGCCCCTCCCTCAGGGGGAGGGGAGAAAAGACAAAAGCCCCGCCTGAAGGGGCGGGGTTTCTGAAGGGGGATTTTAAAGTTAACTTGAATGCCTATTTCTTAAATTCGAAAACCTTTCCTTTATTATCATAAGGCTTGGTATCGGTTATTTTTATACCGCAGTCATCCCCCAGCTGCTGACGGTAGGCAACGATCTTATTCCACACTGCCTGAGTGCGGGCCTTGTCAGGATCAAACTGGGCTTTAACTCGTACCGATTTATCGGGGTTATTGACTTCAACAACATCGCGAGGCTTGGAAGCTTGACCTGCCGCTATAACGCTCGGGTCCTTCTCGTTGCCTTTGGCAGCCTGCAGGGCCTTGCCGCGCGTTGAAAAATCATACAGGCGCACAGGTTCATTTTTACCATCACGGCTTCTTACATTCCGCATGATGGCCTGGCATCCTTCCGGGGGCTTATAGGAAGCAGGCACCAGGATCGAAGAAACAGAAGAGATCGCATCCCAAACATAAGAAGAGTAAGAAGAGAACGTCATTTTTTTTGCTCCTACAAATCTTCAAAATCGTAGGAAGAAATCTAGCATATATTTTCGCCATCAATACTTTCGACCGTGGTTAAGCGTTTTTAACCACGGGAGAAGAATTTTCTTTGAAGGGGCTAGGGCGTTCTTTATCGGCTAGCGAAATAGAATCCCCCTCCCGAAGGGAGGGGAAATATTAGATTCCACCAGGTGGTTTGAAGTTCACCATCACGCCGGCTTTTTCATGCTTCTGTACGTTCAGGAACTGCTGGTTGGCGGCGGCCTGCACGAACTGGCCATATTCGGTGGGTTGCCGGTTGGACGAGGATTTTTCAGCCATCATCAGGTTATTCAGGATGCCGGGCAACCCGCCGTCCTCCACCTTGCCGCTGCGGATGCCTTCGTCCTGCCGGGCCTTGGGGCCCCAGAACAGTTCAAGAATCCGGGTGTCGCCGCTGCTACGCCGCTTTTTCTTTTTGGGCGCGCCAAATTCATCGACTTCTTCCTCGTCTTCGTCCCATTTCAACTCGTCCCATTTCACGCCCAGGAATTCCTGAATGGAGGACGACATGAACGGAAAGTTGAACAAAACGTCACGGAACATGTTGGCGGCGTTGTAAATGGCCTCTTCCTCCAGGCGCTTTACTTCTATTTTCTGTTCCTCGGTTTTCATGCCCTTGCGGATGGCCTCCACGGGCACCATGCAGTTGTCTTTCAACTTTTTGGCCAACTCGCCGATTTCGAAGGCGCGGTCGGTTTCGCCTTCCTCGCGGTAAAGCTCTTCCATGGTGCGGAAGCGCTTGACCAGGCATTCCGACCAGTACCACCAGTCGTTAAAGGGCGCGCGTTCGCTGTATCTCTGTGGCATGTTTCAAATTTACAGGGGCTAGGGGCTAGAGACTAGGGGCTAGAAATAAAAAAATGCTAAATTCGTTAAAAAACTAGCCTCTAGCCCCTTCATTGCACGCCCGTGGCGGTGATCTTTTTATTGCGCTGATGATATTCATGCCGGTCGGGGTGCGCGTTTTCCCCTTCGGCCAGGGCATCGGCGGGTTCTTCCACGCGTTGCAGGCCGCGGTGCAGGTATTCCTCGCCGCCCACATCGGCTTGTTCCAGCAACTGATAAAGCACCCAGGGCAGCCGGTCGGGCAGGTCGGGCAAGCCGTTGCCGATGCCTTCATATTGCGTGCCGTGCGGGCCCTTGAAAACATCGCTGGCGGTGCGGCCATTGCAGTTGATGTAAGATGAATCCAGAATCCGCTGCATGTCTTCCGACACCTGGAGCAGGAAGCTCAAAGCCTCGCGGAACAGAAGTTGCAGCGACACCATGGCCAGCATGTAAAGCTTGTTGTAGCTGCCCTTGACGTCATAATTGCGCCGGGCCAGTTCCTGGGCATGGGCCACCGGGTCGACAAACAGCTTCAGCCGGTCGATATAATTCTTCAGTTTCTGGGCTTCGGCGCCTTCTTCATGCGCTTCATAAATTTCGGCAATACGTTCCAACTGGCGCTGCAGCGCCTTGGCCCATTTCTGCCATACGGCATAGGTAGAGGCTTGATTGATCCCCATTTCCATCCAGCGTCTCTTTTTAAGTATGCCTGTAATATACGGCAAAACGGGATTTATGTCATCCCTATAAGGGAAACGTTAAGCCCTAGATTCTGCTGGCTTTGAAGCGCAAGTAATGATCGGCCAACACGCAGGCCATCATCGCTTCGCCAATCGGCACGGCGCGAATGCCTACGCAGGGGTCATGCCGCCCTTTGGTGGAAACTTCGGTGTTCTTCGATTTCCGGTCCACCGTTTTGCGTGGGGTAAGGATTGAGCTGGTGGGTTTTACCGCAAAGCGCGCCACTACATCCTGCCCGGTGGAAATGCCGCCAAGAATGCCGCCCGCGTTGTTGGAAAGAAAGC
The DNA here is from genome assembly GCA_016195205.1 of Pseudomonadota bacterium. GTDB lineage: Bacteria > Pseudomonadota > Alphaproteobacteria > UBA9219 > RGZA01 > JACQAB01. The sequence continues at coordinate 6,742 of JACQAB010000024.1, read as the reverse complement.
GCGCGCCGCCTTTGCCGTCTTCCTGCATTTCATCGGCATTTTCTTCGCCCGATAGCGCGGCGGCGCCCATGCCCGTGCCGATTTCCACGCCCTTCACGGCGTTGATGGTCATCATGGCGCGGGCCAGGTCGCCGTCCAGCTTGTCGTAAATGGGTTCGCCTAGGCCCGCGGGAACGCCGCTGGCCACCACTTCAATAATCGCCCCGGCGGACGAGCCGCTTTTGCGAACCTTATCCAGATAGGCCTCCCATTTGGCGGCGGCCTTGCGGTCGGGGCAGAAGAAGGGGTTTTTGTCTACCTGCTTCCAATCCCAGTTATCGCGGTCAATTTTATGCGGGCCGATTTGCACCAGTGCCCCGCGCACCAGAATCTTTTTGCCAAGAATTTTGCGCGCGATGGCGCCCGCCGCCACGCGGCACGCCGTTTCACGCGCCGAGGCGCGGCCACTGCCTCGCCAGTCGCGGATGCCGTATTTGGCGAAATAGGTGAAGTCGGCGTGGCCGGGGCGGTATTTGTCTTTGATCTCTAGGTAATCCTTCGAACGCATATCGGCGTTTTCAATGAAAAGGCTGATGGGCGAGCCGGTGGTTTTCCCCTCGAACACGCCGGAAAGGATTTTGATCTGGTCGGCTTCCTGCCGCTGGGTGGTGTATTTCGATTGGCCGGGGCGGCGTTTATCCATATAGGGCTGGATATCGGCCTCGGAGAGCGGCAACAGGGAAGGGCAGCCATCGACGACAACGCCAATAGCCGGCCCGTGGCTTTCGCCCCAGGTGGTGAAGCGGAACAGTGTGCCGAAAGAGTTTCCTGCGGTCATGGCTAAACACTAAATCATTTTTGGAAATAACGTAAGCCAGAAGAGCAATCGGACTCCCCTCCCGAAGGGAGGGGAAATAGTTACTGGCCTGAAGCCGCGGCTTTCGTGGCCTTCATGTCGTTCAGCAGGTTGCCCAGCTGATCCACGCCCTCCACCGACACCATGCCCACGGTGTGATAGCCGGCATCGACATGGATCACTTCGCCGGTTACGCCGCTGCCCATGTCGGAAAGCAGGAACAGGGCCATGTTGCCTACTTCAAGCTGCGTCACGTTCTTGCGCAGGGGGGCGTTGATCTCGTTCCAGCGCATGATATAGCGGAAATCGCCAATGCCGCTGGCCGCCAGTGTTTTAATGGGCCCGGCCGACAGGGCGTTGACGCGAATATTCCGTCCGCCTAGATCCACCGCCAGATAGCGCACGCTGGCTTCCAGCGCGGCCTTGGCCACGCCCATGACGTTGTAATGCGGCACCACGCGCTCGGCGCCGATATAGCTGAGGGTCAGCATGCTGCCGCCGTTGTTCATCAGCGCTGCGGAGCGACGGGCAAGGTTGGTGAACGAGAAGCAGGAAATATCCATGGTGTTCAGAAAATTCGCCCGCGTGGTGTTGGCGTATTGCCCGTCCAACTCGTTCTTGTCGGAGAAGGCGATGCAATGCACCAGAAAATCAAGCCCACCCCACTTTTGCTGAATGGCGTTAAACAGCGTGTCGAGATCCTCTTCTTTCTGCGCGTCGGCCAGCTGGATGATGCTGGCGCCCAAACCCTGGGCCAGAGGCACCACGCGCTTGGCCAACGGCTCAATCTGATAGGTCACGGCCAACTCGGCCCCCTGCGCGGCGGCAACCTGGGCGATGCCATAGGCAATCGAGCGGTCATTGGCGATGCCAAGGACCAATCCGCGCTTGCCTTTCATTAAGTTCCCTTTGAGGGGGGCGTTTTCTTCGGACATAGGTGAATCTTCAAGGATTTAAGTGGTTGTCCCGGAGGTTAGTGGAAACCCCCGCCGTATGCAATGCGGAGATTTTTCACAAAAATAAGAAAGAGACTGTTTCCTTCCAGCGACTTTTTTGTATGTTATACAGCGTAATTATTTTGTGGCTGCCTTTCCAAAGGAGGACTTCATGTTCAGTTGGTTTCAACGTGGCGGGGATGTCGAAGGTTCTGCGCACTTCGTAGCGGAATTTTACCGCCTTGATACGGCGTTCCAAGACGCTTCGGCGGGTTTGGCTGCAGGCCTACCTGGCGTTCAGGAAGCTCGTTATCCAGTGACATGGGCAGTGCTGAGAAACCGTCAAGCAATGCTACGTCCGCTTCATCAGTATAATGCTGCCCGCGACGCAGTTATTGCCTGGCTTGGCAGAAGCAGGCTAAGGGGGCTATCTAGGAAGGCTCAAGCTTTGGGCTTTTCAGCCGATTTCTGAACGTCGATCTTCGCTTATTAAACCATCCCCGCTTTTTTGCGCGGGTCATAGGGATGGTTCTGTGCCCACTTCTCGGCGAATTTGGTGAAGGACTCATCGCTGGGGTCGGGCAGAATTACCTTCAGCTTCACATATTGATCGCCGCGCGCGCCCTGCGGATCGGGAATCCCCTTGCCGCGCAAGCGCAGCACCGTGCCGCTGTTCGAGCCCTTGGGAATTTTGATTTCCACCGGGCCTTCCAGCGTGGGCGTGGTTACCGCCGCGCCCAGCGAAGCTTCATAGAACGTCACCGGCAGTTCTAGATGAATATCCTGCCCCTTGGCGGTGAAAAACGGGTGCGGTTCCACATGGATTTCAATGATCGCATCGCCGGCTGAACCTTCACGCTGGCCGCCCTGGCCCTGCCCCTTCAGGCGCAGCTTGCGCCCGTTTTCGGTGCCGGGGGGCACGGCCACTTCAATGGTTTTTCCACTGGGCAGGGAAACGCGCTTGCGCCCGCCCATTGCGGCTTCCACGAACGATACGTGCAAGGCTTGTTGGATATCCGACCCGCGCGAGCGCTGCTTTGCCGCCGCGAAAGGGTCTTCACCCACGCCCCAGTTGCCGGTGAAGCGCGTGCCGCGCGCCCGCGTGCCGCCGAACAGGTCGGCGAAAATATCTTCGGCGACGAAATCGGCGAAATCACCGCTGGCCTCGGCGCCGCGGCTGCGGTTGCTGCGCCACTGTTGGTATTGCTGCTGGCGCTCATTCCCGCCGGAATCCATTTCGCCGCGGTCGAATTTGGCGCGCTTGTCGGTATCTCCAAGAATATCGTAGGCAGCGTTGATTTCCTTGAACTTCTGCTCGATGTCCTTTTTGCCGGGGTTGACGTCAGGATGGAATTTTTTGGCAAGATTCCGGTAAGCCGACTTGATCTCGTCGTCGGTGGAAGTATGGCTTACGCCCAGAACTGTATAGGGATCGCGCATAGCCATAGTGTTAAAGAAAAAGCCGGTCCGCGCAAGGCAGACCGGCTTTCTAGGATTTCAAACGAATAAGGCTTAGTTCTGGATCTGCCAGCTGCCATCGGGCTGACGGCAGGCGGTGCCATAGGCTTGCTGCTGGCGGCCGCTGATGACCACCGTTTGCTGGAACTCGCGGCAATAGGCGCCATTGGCGGCGGTGCCGTCACGCACCGGCGTGAAGGTGCCCGAATTTCCGGTTTGCGGGTTGTTCCAGCGAATGGTTTGGCCCACGGGCGCGTTGTACGAGCTGTACTGCGCGTTCTGCAGCTTGGCGCGGTCGGCGTTATCAAGCGAGGCGCCGATTTCGTTGCCCAGCCAACCGCCCACGCCCACGCCGATGGCGGTGGCGATCACGTTGCCGGTGCCTTTGCCGAACTGGTTGCCTAACAGGCCGCCGGCGGCCGCGCCGCCCAGGGTGCCGATGGTTTGCTTCTGGCCCCAGTTGTCGCTTTCGCAAGCGGTAAGGGAAAGCGCGCAAACCAGCGCCAGCGTCAGGGCAAGGGGAGCTTTGAAGATGGAAAGATTCATGGGAAGACCTCGTTAAGGGTAGGGGAGACTTGATGTAAAGAGGGAATAGGGCGAGACTTTGGCATAGCCATGAATCCAAGGCAACTATGAATGAAATTCTGCCTCAGCCGATTGCGGCTTCCGATCCCTTTGCGCTTTTCGCGCAATGGCTTGAACAGGCGCGCGCGAAAGAGATTAACGATCCCGAGGCCATGAGCCTGGCCACCATGGACGAGCGGGGCTTAAGCGTGCGTATCGTGCTGTTAAAAGGCGTGGATGAGCGGGGCTTCAGTTTTTTCACTAACACTTTAAGCCGCAAGGGCAAGCAGTTGAAAACGCATCCGGAAGGGGCGCTGTGCTTCCATTGGAAAAGCCTGCGCCGTCAGGTACGCGTGGAGGGGAAGATGGAGCCAGTCAGCTCTGCCGAAGCCGATGCCTATTTCAAATCCCGCCCGCGCGGGCACCAGATCAGCGCCTGGGCGTCGCTGCAATCCGATGCGCTGCCCAGCCGCGCCACGCTGGAAGCACGGGTAAAGGAATTCGAAAAGAAATTCGAAGGACAGGAAGTGCCGCGCCCGCCGCATTGGTCGGGCTATCGGCTGGCGCCGCGGCTTATTGAATTCTGGCAAGACATGCCCAACCGCCTGCACGACCGTCTGGTTTTCACGCGCGACGATGCGGGTGGGTGGAGGCAGGGCCGGGTGTATCCTTAGTCAGCCCTTTTGCCAGCGGGTGGCTAGTGCGATAACCAATTCCTTGGCCTCTTTTTCTTTTTCCAGCGGGGATTCCGCTTCTTCGCGCAGCTTTGTCACCACTTCCGCCAGCGTCATCATCTGCTGATCTTCCCCGCCCAAGCGGCGCAGGGCCACGGTTTTGCTTGTCGCTTCTTTCTTCCCTACCACCAGCATCAGCGGCACTTTTTTCAGGCTGTGCTCGCGGATTTTGTAATTGATTTTCTCGGCGCGCGTGTCGATTTCCACGCGAAGCCCGGCATCGGCCAGCGCCTTATGCACTTCCACCGCATAGTCATCGACATCATTGGTGATGTCGGCCACTACCGCCTGCACCGGCGCTAGCCACAAGGGTAGCCTTCCGGCGTAATGCTCGATCAGGATGCCAATGAAGCGTTCAAGGGTCCCAAGTAGCGCGCGATGCAGCATCACCGGGCGATGCTTGGCGCCGTCTTCGCCCACATAATGAGCGTCCAGCCGTTCGGGCAGCACGAAATCAAGCTGCAGCGTGCCGCATTGCCAGGTGCGGCCGATGGCGTCTTTCAGATGAAATTCGATTTTGGGACCGTAGAACGCGCCCTCAAACGGCAGTTCTTCGAAAGCCAGGCCGGCTTTGTTCATGGCGTCGCGCAGGCCCTTCTCGGCGCGGTCCCAGGTGGCGTCGGTACCGCCGCGAATGTCGGGCCGCAGGGCCAGTTTCACAATCACCTGCTCGGGCGGGAAGCCCAGGTCTTCATACACGCGCATCTGCAATTGGCAATAGCGCAGGGACTCTTCCATGATCTGGTCTTCGCGGCAGAAAATATGCGCATCGTCCTGGGTGAAAGCGCGCACGCGCATGATGCCGTGCAGCGATCCCGAAGTTTCATTGCGGTGGCAGGATCCGAATTCCGCCATGCGGATGGGCAAATCGCGATAGCTTTTGATGCCTTGATTAAAAATCTGCACATGACAGGGGCAGTTCATGGGCTTGATGCCGAATTCCTGGTTTTCATCCAGCTGCACCGTGAACATTTTGTCGCCGAACATTTCCCAGTGACCCGAAGCCTGGAATAATGATTTGCCGACCAGTTGCGGCGTGTTCACTTCCACATAACCATTCTGTTCAAGCCGCGCGCGGATATAATCTTCCAGCAGGCGATAAAGCTTCCAGCCTTTCGGGTGCCAGAACACCGAGCCCGCGGCATCATCCTGCAAATGAAAAAGCTCCATCTCGCGGCCCAGCTTGCGGTGGTCGCGTTTTTCGGCTTCTTCAATCATCGTAAGGTAGGCTTTTAATTCCTTCTCATCGCGCCAGGCGGTGCCGTAAATGCGCTGCAGCGGCGCGTTCTTGGCATCGCCGCGCCAATAGGCGCCCGAAACCTTGGTCAGCTTAAACGCCGTGCCGATTTTTCCGGTAGAGGGAAGGTGAGGGCCCCGGCACAAATCCATCCAGTTGCCCTGGCGGTAAACGGTGATGGTTGCGGTTCCCGGCAGGTCGCGGATAATCTCGGCCTTATATTTTTCGCCGATTTTTTCGAAGTGTTCGATGGCTTTGTTGCGCTCCCACACCTCACGCACGAAGGGGCGGTCGGCGGCGACGATCTCGCGCATCTTGGCTTCGATTTTCGGCAGGTCATCGGGCGTAAAAGGTTCCGCTCGCGCGAAATCGTAGTAAAAACCGTTTTCAATCGCCGGGCCGATGGTGACCTGCGTGCCCGGATATAGCGCCTGCACCGCCTCGGCCATCACATGCGCGGTGTCGTGGCGGATGATTTCCAGTGCTTCCGGCGCGTTGCGCTTGAGGATTTCTACTTTCGCGCCGTTATGCAGGGGGAGCATAAGGTCTTTCACCTCGCCATCGATGCGCGCGGCGATGGCCGCCGAAGCCAGGCCCTTGCTGATGCTGTTGGCCAGATCCAGCGCGGATGAACCTTCCGCCATGGCGCGCGTCGAGCCGTCGGGCAGGGTGATGGTGATTTGTTTTGAGGCGGGTTGGGGCATGCGAGCCAAAATAACAGGCTCTTCGCCGCTCATCAATACAACAACGCCGGGAAAAGAAGCCTAGGGTATAAGGCCATCCCTTTTCAACTTGGCTTCTGTCCTTTCGTATAGACGATGTATTTTTCCTGATTTTGCATATAAAGGACCGTAAAATTTATCCCTAACAGCGGCATCCGGCTCGCGGATACCAGCAATAGCATTCGCGTGAGACCGCCATTTAAGTGCTTCATTTAGCGAAGCAGCAGCTGCCGCAGTAGCGCGAAGGGCTGCTATGG
>JACQAB010000231.1 GCA_016195205.1 Pseudomonadota bacterium | reverse complement strand
TCGAAATGGTCTTGCGCCGATAAATGCGTGCTGGGAAATCCACCGAACATGCTGGAGGGGTCGGGGTAGGCCGGATGCACGGCGGCCCATTGCGCGGGCGCGGCGCGTGCCACCTGGCCCCGGCGTTTTTTGGCCTGTTCTCCCCACAAATCTTCATAGGCCTTGATCACCACGCGCCAATCGTAATGCGTGATGGCACGCTGGCGTCCGCTTTGGCCCATGCGGGCGCGGCGCGGGGCGTCTTCGGCCAGAAGCACGAAGGCGGCGGCGGCGGTTTCGGCATCGACCGCCACGGCCTGGTTGTTGCGGATCAGGTAATCACCGTAATTGCGCTGGTTATAATAATGCGCGGCCACATTCAGGCCCGCGCCGGGCGGCACGCTGCAGGTGGGAACCAGAAAACCGTCGGTGCCGTGCCGCACGCCGTCGCGATAGCCGTCCCAATCGCTAATCACCGCCGGTAACCCGCTGGCCATGGCTTCAATCGGCGTGAAGCCGAAGCTTTCCTGAATGTTGTCGATCAGTGAGGCGAATATATCGCCGCAGGCCCAGAGGCCGTCAGGGAAGCGCGGGTCGGTGTTCAGCACAAAATCCACTTTCACCGTCTTGCAGTAATCCGCCGCCATTTTTTTAAAGTCTTCTTCCATCAGTTCCGGCTTGAAGAAGCCGTAAAGCACCAGGCGCAGTTTTTTCTGGGTGCGCTGCGCCGCGCTTTCCGCCGCCTGGAACAAGGGCAGGGGATGCGCCTTGGTGGCGTAACTCATCCGCCCCACATAAAGGATAACGATTTCGTCCTCGGCGATGTTAAGGGCCTTGCGCTGCGCCGCCCGGTGTTCGGCCGTGGTCACGCGCAGGAAGCGGTCGGTGTGAATGCCGAGCGGAATAACGGGTAAATCGACCGGGCAGGTGAATTTCCCGCCGAACCGGGCCTGATAATAGCTGTTTTGAATTTCCCACAGCCGCTTCACCGTGTCTTTAATCGCGTTCGAGGGGCAAATCACCGCATCGCCCGTCTGCGTGGGCGCCAGAAGATATTGCCCCAGCACATCGGCAATGCGTTCGCCCGACATGGTGTGCACGATGGTGCTTAAAGCATAGCCCACACCATCCAGCTGCAGCCGCCGCCAGATGTGATCGGCCAAATTCGGATCGGGGCGGAAGAACAGGTCGAAGTCGCTCAGCGTTTCGCGCGGGGCGATGGGATTGATCCAGGCACAGCGCGCGAAATCCACCCCTTCGGCCTGGGCCATGTCTTTCAACGCGCCGATGCTTTCTTCGTTGCCGGGCAGGAAAAAGAATTTCTCCTGGCGGCTATGGCGGAAGAAGGCTTTCAGGAAATGGGTAATGGCGACATCGATCCCGAAAATTTCGGAGCCTTGGCCGCCCTCGGGGCTGGTGTAATTGACGACGATTTTCACGATCCCGTTTGCCGCAGCTTTTTAATCGTGCCGGTGGTGCTTTGACCCTCCACCAGGTCGGCCAGGATTACCTTGCCGCCCCAGCTGGTTACATCTTTCGCGCCCACCACGGTTTCCATGGTGTAATCGGCGCCCTTCACCAGCACGCCGGGGCGCAGCGCGCGGATCAATTCAATCGGCGTGTCTTCCTCGAATACCACCACCAGATCCACCGGCGCCAGGCTGGCCAGAACGATGGATCGCGCCTTCACGTTCTGAACGGGACGGCCTTCACCTTTCAGGCGTTTGATGGAGTCATCCGAATTCAAACCCACCACCAGCCGGTCGCACGCCTTGCGCGACTGCTGCAGCAGCGAGATGTGCCCGGGATGCAGCAAATCGAAACAGCCATTGGTGAAGCCGATGGTCAACCCCTGGCGCCGCCAGCGTTCCACCGTTTCCTGCGCCTTGGCCAGCGGCATGATTTTATCGTCCAGCTCGCGCGCTTCGGATTGGCGCAGGCTTTTAACCAACTCATCCACCGTCACCGTGGCGGTGCCGATTTTGCCGACCACCAGCGATCCGGCTTCATTGGCCAGATGCGCCGCCTGTTCCATGCTCATGCCCGCGGCCAAGCCAGTGGCAAACGCGGCCACCACGGTGTCACCCGCGCCGGAAACGTCATACACTTCGCGTGCCGTGGCGGCCACATGGACAGGATCGCCGCTTTTGCGCACCAGGCAAACGCCGTCGCCGCCCAGTTTGGCCAGCACCGCGCCGAAAGAATATTTTTTAATCAGCCCTTGTGCGGCCTTCACCGCATCATCCACCGAAGCAATGGCCATGTTTGAAGCTTCGGCCAACTCCTTGCGGTTGGGGGTGATGACATCGGCGCCCTGATAAAGCGCGTAGTCGCGGATTTTGGGATCGATGATCACCGGCTTTTTCGCTTCATGCGCCATATCGATGCAGGCGCGGATGATTTTTGGCGTTAGCACGCCTTTGGCGTAGTCGGAAAGAATGACTACCGTGCAGCCCGGCAGCGCCATTTTCAGGCGCATGATGGCCTGTTCTTCCAACCCGGCATCCAGCGCCTCGGTGCGTTCGTGGTCGCAGCGCAGCACCTGCTGCACGCCGGCGATATAACGGCTTTTGATGGTGGTGGGGCGCGCCGGGTCGCTGAGTAAATGCGGCGTGACATTCGCTTCCTGCGAAAGCATTTTGGCGATTTCAAATCCGGCGGGATCGGAACCGATGGCGGCGATCAACTCGGCCTTTTGGCCAAGGCTGATCAGATTGCGCACCACATTGCCCGCGCCGCCCAGCATCGCCGTTTCGCGCTGGAAGCGCAGCACGGGAATAGGGGCCTCGGGCGAAATGCGTTCCACCTGGCCGTAAATAAAACGGTCCAACATTAAATCGCCAACCACAAGGACACTGTGGCTTTGCAGCGCTTCAAGGCGGTGAGGAAGGTCGGCAGAAGTCATGGCGTTAAGCTAACAATAAGGATCATCCT
>JACQAB010000234.1 GCA_016195205.1 Pseudomonadota bacterium | reverse complement strand
TTATCGGTTTCGGCAAAGACCCGGACGGCGAAGACGCCCATGTGGAAGATGTGCGCGCCGAAGTCATCCGCGCCTTTCAGGAAATACCCAAGTCGCAACGGCTGGACGACCGCGCCATTGAGCACGCCGTGCGCCAGTCCGCCCGCCGCACGCTGAACGAGCTCTATGGCAAAAAACCCATCACCGACGTGCATGTGGTGAGGGTATAGGGGGGCTGAATGGGCATTTTTGAATTTATCGGCGAAATGGTTGGATCCCTGGCGTCATCGGGACAAGCTTTTAATTCAGCGCTGTGGTTTGATAAAGATGGCCATATCAGCTGGAAAAAAGTTCTTTTTGTCATTGCGCTGGTGGCTGTTCTCGTTCTTGTCATTCACTATTCATTTAAAGGGCCATCCTAATGGGCCCCGTCGCCTCCATCGTGGTGTTTCTGCTCATCTGGTGGACGGTACTATTCGCCGTGCTGCCTTTTGGCGTGCGCCATCCGGAAGCGCAGGAAACCGGTATGATGCCCGGCGCGCCGTTGAAGCCTGATTTCAAGAAAATTATCCTGCGCACCACGCTGGTCAGCATCATTATCTGGCTGCTGATCTTCGCGCTGGCGGAAAGCAACCTGATTTCATTCCATCAGATGGCAAAAAGCGAATGAGCGGCTATTGCAAAAAAGCGCCCGGGCATCCGGTGCATCATGCCTATCATGAATGGGAATACGGTTTCCCGTTAACCAACGAACGCGCGCTGTTCGAGCGCCTGGCGCTGGAAATATTCCAGGCCGGGCTGTCATGGGAGATTGTTTTGAAAAAGCGGAAGGAAACGGCGAAAGCTTTTCACCGTTTTCAGGTTGATAAAGTGGCCAATTATCGCGCGGCGGATGTAAAACGCCTGCTGAAGAACCCCGGCATCATCCGCAACCGTCTTAAAATAAAAGCGATTGTCGAAAACGCCCGGCGCATTAAGCAAATGCGTAAAAGCCATGGTGGGTTGGCCGGTTTTGTGGCCACGCATCACCCGCTGCCCAAAAAAGAATGGGTGAAACTGTTCAAAAAACACTTCCTGTTCACCGGCGGCGAAATTGTGGGCGAGTTTTTAATGAGCATCGGCTATCTACCCGGTTCTCACGCCCCGCATTGCCCGGTTTATAAACGGCTGAAAAAGGATTATGCTTTGCCGTGGCTTAAGGCGCAGAAGAAAGGATTTAAATATTGAAGAAAAATTCTAAACACGTCATGCCAGCGCCCTCCTACGCTAAAGCTTCGGAGGGTTATTTTCAAACTCGTCCGCCGAAGCTCGAAGAGCGTAGGCGGAAGGCTGGCATCCATGGCAACGGCTTTTCTATTGGAAAAGCCTCTCCATGGATTCCTGCATTCGCAGGAATGACACTTTTCTTTTTGTTTGCCGTCTCCCTCCACGCCGCCGAGCTGCGCATCGACCCCAAAGTGTGCCAGCTTCTTACCAAGCATGTGCCTGATGCCGACGTCACCTATCGCCCCGGCGTGGATGTGCAGGGGCGGAAGGTGGCCCCGGCCGACCTCAACCCTTCACCCGTCAACAAGGCCATTGAACGCCAATTCGCTATCAAGCTAACCAACGACACCGCCCGGCTTTTCGGCCTGGCCGGGGCCATTCCCATGCTGTCGCAGGAAAGCGTGCCGGGTGAGCCGCCCGACACCATCCCCCTGGCGCAAATGGAGACGGAAATCGGCTATGTCACACTTAAGAACGGGCAGGCCTATTTGAACAACAGGCCCTTGTCCGATCCCCAGCAGGACGAGTTGGCGGTGCTTTGCATTCAGAAGAAAGGTCGCTAATCTCTCCACGTCATCCCAGCGAAAGCTGGGATCCAGTGCCATAGGCCGTGTCTTATAGCTCTGGATGCCAGCCTTCGCTGGCATGACGTATTTTTCTTTTAGAGAAACCCCATGCGCCTGTCCCAATACTTCATCCCCACCCTCAAGGAAACGCCCACTGAGGCGCAAATTGTTTCGCATCGCCTGATGTTGCGCGCAGGCCTCG
>JACQAB010000233.1 GCA_016195205.1 Pseudomonadota bacterium | reverse complement strand
TTAAGGTGGACGTGCGCATCCTGGCCACCTCGAACCGCAACATGGAAGAAGAGGTGCGCAACAAGCGCTTCCGAGAAGATCTGTATTTCCGCCTGAACGTGATGGCCATTCGCGTGCCGTCATTGCGCGAACGCCCGGCTGATATCAAGCCGCTGTCGGATTACTTCATCGCCAAATACTCGGAAGCCAACGGAATGCCGGTGAAGCCGCTGGCGGCGGGCGTGCTGCCGCTGCTGCAGGGACACACCTGGCGCGGCAATGTGCGCGAGCTGGAAAACTGCATCCACCGCGCCGTGCTGATGGCCAAGGGCGAAGAAATTGCCGAAGAAGCCATTGTGCTTTCCGGCCAACCGGGCGGCATGGGCCAGCCGATGGGCACCGCCGCACGCGTGGGTGCCGTGGCTAACGCCAATTACGTGCCGGGGGCCCTGGTGGGCCGCACGGTGTCGGATGTGGAACGCGATCTGATCATCGAAACGCTGCAGCATTGCCTGGGCAACCGCACGCATGCCGCGAATATTCTGGGCATATCCATTCGCACTCTGCGCAACAAGCTGAAGGAATATACCGACAAGGGCATCCCCGTGCCGCTACCGGGCGGCGAAGCGGGAAGAGCGGGCACGGGCTCGGGCGCCGGGGCGTAACGGCTGGAAAAATAAATGACCAACACCCTCCCCACCACGCAAAACACTTCGGCGGCGGCCGTACCGGCCGGCATGCCCGCCATGGTGGATTTCAATCATCTGTTCCGCCGCCCCGATGTATGGCTGGCGGGCGGGTTGATCTGCATTTTGATGATGATGATTTTGCCCATTCCGCCGTTCATGGTGGATATGGGGCTGACGCTGTCCCTCACCTTCTCCGTCGTCATCCTGATGACGGTGCTGTTCATCCGCAAGCCGCTGGATTTAAGTTCCTTCCCCACCATTTTGCTGATTGCCACGCTGCTGCGCCTGGCGCTGAACCTGGGCACCACGCGCCTGATTTTGTCGCACGGCAACGAAGGTTCTAGCGCGGCGGGCCATGTGGTGGAAGCCTTTGCCGGCTTTATCATGAGCGGCAGCTTCGTGATCGGGATGATTGTGTTCGCCATCCTGACCATTGTTAACTTCGTGGTGATCACCAAGGGCTCGACCCGCATCGCTGAAGTCGCCGCGCGTTTCACGTTAGACGCCATGCCCGGCAAGCAAATGGCGATCGACGCCGATTTGTCTTCCGGCCTGATCGACGAGGCCGAAGCCCGCCGCCGCCGCAAGGAACTGGAAAACGAAAGCAACTTCTTCGGATCGATGGACGGCGCCTCGAAATTCGTGCGCGGCGACGCCGTGGCTGGATTAATCATCATCTTCGTCAACATCATCGGCGGCACGATTATCGGCATGGCGATGCACGGCATGTCGTTCATGCAGGCGGCCGACACCTACATCCGCCTGACCATCGGTGACGGATTGGCCACGCAGGTGCCGGCGCTGATTGTTTCCGTGGGCGCGGGCTTCCTTGTTTCCAAAACCCATACCGGCGATGGCCAAACCAGCATTTTCGGCCAGATGGGCGGCTATCCGGCGGCGCTGGGCATGACATCGTTCCTGCTGGGCGCCATGTCGCTGATGCCGGGCATTCCCAAAATCCCGTTCTGGATTCTGGCGGGCTTTGTAGGCTATTTCGCATGGAAAATGCCGCAAGTGCATCGCCAGATTGCCGAAAGAAAAGCGGCGGAATCCGCGCAGCCGCCGGTGGCCATTTCGGAAGAGCCCATTGGCCGTTCGCTGACTATCGACATTATCCGCATCGAGTTGGGTTATGGATTATTGTCGCTAGTGAACACTGAAGCCGGGCAACGCTTGACCGACCAGATCAAAGGCCTGCGACGCCAGCTGGCGGGTGAAATGGGCTTTGTGCTTCCAGCGGTGCGCATTCAGGACAATCTGCAGCTGGCGCCCAATTGTTATGTGATCCGCGTGAAGGAAATTGAAGCCGGACGCGGCACGCTACGCCCCGGCATGCTGCTGGTGATGGACCCGCGCGGCGAAACCATTGCCCTGCCGGGTGAACCGACCACCGAACCGGCCTTTGGCCTGCCCGCGGTGTGGGCCGATGCCAGCTATCGGGAAGAGGCGTTATTCAAGGGTTATACAGTTGTTGACACGCCCACGGTAATCACCACGCATTTGACCGAAGTGGTGAAAGACAACATGCCGGAAATGCTGTCTTACGCCGAAGCGCAGAAGCTGCTCGACGAGCTGGACAAGGAACACCAGAAACTGATTTCCGACGTCATCCCTTCACAGATCACCGTGGGTGGGTTGCAGCGTGTGTTGCAGAATTTGCTGGCCGAGCGTATTTCCATCCGCGATCTGCCCACCATTCTGGAAGGTATATCCGAAGCCGCTGCCGTCACGCGCAACATCACCGCCATCACCGAGCATGTGCGCACGCGCATGGCGCGGCAGATTTCGGAAGCGCATACGCGCGACACCGGGTTTATTCCGTTGATTACCCTTTCGCCGGAATGGGAGCAGGCTTTCGCGGAATCCATCATCGGCGAGGGCGATGACAAGCAGCTGGCCATGAGCCCGTCGAAGCTGCAGCAGTTTATCAACCTCGTCCGCCAAACCTTTGACCGGCATGCGATGATGGGCGAAGCGCCCGTGTTATTGACCTCGCCGGGCATTCGGCCTTATGTACGCTCGATCATCGAGCGTTTCCGGGCAGCCACCACCGTGCTGTCGCAGAATGAAATCCATCCCCGCGCGCGGATCAAAACCCTGGGGCAGATTTAAAATGCCGAAGAAGCTTTTTCTCCTGGCTTTTTTACTGGCCGCCCTCACGGGCTTTACCGAGGCAACGTCCGCGCAAATCGCCGTAAAGTTTCGCGATGGGGACACTGCTTTTAACAGCGATCCTGCCTTTCAAGCCGCGCTGAAGGATTTGGGAATTACCACCGATCATATGCGGCGGATGTTTACACGCCCCGCTGCCGAACTTGATGCCGAGCGCATGGAAGGCGAGCGGCGCAGCGGCAAAAAACTTGCCAACCTCGATCTTTATTATATTATTGATTTGCCTTCGGATGTCTCTGCGGCTGACGCTATGGCCAAACTGCAGGCTCTGAATGTCGTAGAACACGCTGAGCTACAGCCGATGCCGGCCCCGCCGCCGATGGGGAGATAGCACGATGCGCCTTCGCTCTTTCCATGGCGAGACAATGAGCGAAGCGATGCGCCAGGTGCGCGAGGCCCTGGGCACGCAGGCGGTGATCGTCGCCACGCGCGATGATGAACAAGGCGGCGTGCGTGTGACGGCCGCGGTGGATGACAGCCCGAACGAACCGCTGCTTCAGCCACCCAAAATCAGCAAGCCGGAACCCCCGCCTTCGTCTACGCCGGGAAAAATCGCCACCGCTCCCGCCGAGGGCGAAGACGTGGTGGAAATAGTGGCCGAACAGTTGATGCGCCATTCGGTTCCGGCCCCGCTGGCTGAGCAGATTTTAAGCATCGTCACGCATTTTGCCGATCACGATGCTTTAATCGCCCTGGGCGCGGCGATGGACAAACTTTTCAAATT
>JACQAB010000232.1 GCA_016195205.1 Pseudomonadota bacterium | reverse complement strand
TGGTGGGGTCCAGCGTGGCGAAAAGCAGGTTTTCGGCGAATACCCCCGCGCCGGTCAGCCGGTTGAACAGCGTGGATTTTCCGGCATTGGTATAGCCTACCAGCGCCACCACCGGGTTTTCGGCCCTCTCCCGCGCCTTGCGGTGCAGGGTGCGCATGCGTCGCACCTGCGACAGCTCAGACTTAATCTTATCGATACGTTTTAAAATCAAGCGCCGGTCGATTTCCAATTGCGATTCACCCGGGCCGCCCAGGAAGCCGAAACCGCCGCGCTGCCTTTCCAAATGCGTCCATGATCGCACCAGGCGCGAGCGTTGATAGCTAAGCGCCGCCAGTTCTACCTGCAGCATGCCCTCGGCCGTGCGGGCGCGCTCGCCGAATATTTCCAGAATAAGCCCGGTGCGGTCGATCACCTTCGCCTGCCAGGCTTTTTCCAGGTTGCGCTGCTGTACGGGCGTAATGGCGTGGTTGATGAAAACCAGTTCGGCCTTCTGCTCGCCCAAGGTAACGCCGATTTCCTCCATCTGCCCCTTGCCCAGCAGATGCGCCGGGCTGGGCCGCGCCACGGGGCAGATGCGTGAACCGGCAACGGAAAGGCGAATGGCCAGGGCCAGGCCCATGGCTTCTTCCAGCATTTCTTCGGGGGTTCGCGCGTTCAAAGGCTCTTTACGGAAATCCGGCTGGATGACGTAAACCCGCGTCTCTCGCCCTGTTTCAACCGGCGGATTGTTCACTCTCGCCCGGATCGAAAAGCTGCACGGGCTTAGCCGGCATGATGGTGGAAATGGCGTGCTTGTACACCAGCTGTACATGCGCCTCGCGGCGCAGCAGCACCGAGAAATTGTCAAACCAGGTGATGATGCCCTGAAGCTTCACGCCGTTGATCAGAAAGACGGTGACGGGAACCTTGGCTTTGCGGACGTTGTTAAGAAAAACGTCTTGCACGTTTTGTTTGTCAGACATGGGCTGCTCCGCGATAGTTTGTTTTGACGTTCTTCGTGTCGTTTTTTAGTTATCATTAACGACGCGTGGCAGGGCCGGCACTGAACATAGGCTTTGTTTAAATGCTGTCAAGAGTTCCACCCGGTCGGCAGCCCATAATTTCGGCATAAAAGCGGGGTTTTCTTTTGCGCCTTCGCCCAGGCCCACGGGCAGCACGCCGGCGCACCCGGCACATTGCATATCGCTGACGGTGTCGCCCACGAACCATACGTCTTCCCGTCCGCAGTCTTCAAGTCCGTTCAGGCGTTGGATCAATCGCACGGGCGCGCAATCGGGTTTGTCTTTTTCCGCGTCCTGCGCGCCCAGGATGCTGATGAAATAGCGCCGCCAACCCAGGTGCTTTACTTCACGGCGCAGGCACAGCCCGGCCTTGTTGCTGCACACAGCCAGACGCACGCCGTGTTCGGTCAGAAAATCAAGCAGCGCTTCCGCGCCATCCAGTTTTTTCAGACCATCCAAATGGTTTTTATTGAAGTGGTCATAGAAAATGTCGCGCGCTTTTTCCCATTCCGTGCCGAAAATCACCGGAAAGCTGTTGCGCAGCGATTGCTTGGAATTGTCGATCATTTGCGCCTGGTTCCAGGCGGGCTTGTTGAAGGTTTTCAGGGCGGCGTTCATGGCGTTCAGCAACGCCTGCCAGTTTTCGATCAGGGTGTTGTCCCAGTCGAAGATGACGAGTTGAGGGAGGGTGAAGCGTGGAGGCATGGCTGCGGCATTATCGCCCAGAAACGCGCTGAGTGCTACTCTGCTTAGTTAATCGCTACCGCAGCCACGGGCGGATCATTCGCCGCCGGGGTACTGCTGCTGCCATGAACCCCCAGCATTTTCAGCTTCCGGTGCAGGGCCGAACGCTCCATGCCGATGAAATTGGCGGTGCGTGAGATGTTTCCGCCAAAGCGCGTGACTTGCGCCAGCAGGTATTCCCGTTCGAACATTTCGCGGGCATCGCGCAGCGGCAGCATCATGATTTCGCCGCCCCGCTCCCACTTCAGCACGTTCGGCGTGGACGCCGTGATTTCCGGCGGCAGTTGATCGGCGCGAACCGCTTCGCCGCGGCTGCCGTCACTGTTATGCATGATCAGCAGCCACTCCATGGCGTTGCGCAACTGGCGGATGTTGCCCGGCCATTCATAGGCCTGCAGCGCCGCCAAAGCGTCTTCGCCCAGGATGCGCGTGGCCAGGCCCGCGCTTTCGGCTGCACGCGACAGGAAGTATTGCGCCAGATGGGGAATGTCGTCACGACGCTGGGAAAGCGGCACCACCTTAATAGGCACCACGTTCAGGCGGTAATAAAGGTCCTGCCTGAAGCGGCCTTCGGCCATCAGGGCTTCCAGATTCTTGTTGGTCGAGGCGATGACGCGCACATCGACCTGAACCTTTTGGCTGCCACCCACGCGGCTAAAGCTTTGTTCCTGCAGCGCGCGAAGGATTTTGCCCTGGGTTTCCAGCGGCATGTCGGCCACTTCGTCCAGCAGCAGCGTGCCGTTATGCGCGGCTTCCAGCAATCCGGTCTTGCGGCCATGGGTAGAGGCGGCGCCGTTTTCCGTGCCGAACAACTCCACTTCCAGGCGTTCCGGTTGCATGGTCGCGCAATTGGCCACCACGAAGGGCCCATCGGCCCGGCGCGACATTTTATGAAGTTGCCGTGCGATGACTTCCTTGCCCGATCCGGCCGGCCCGGTGATCAGCACGCGACTGCCCGTCGGCGCGACTTTTTCCAGAGTCTTGCGGATTTCTTGAACGGCCTGCGATTTGCCGATCAGGTCGAATTCATGCCCAAGTTTTAACCGCAACTCCTGATTCTCGCGCTTCAGGCGTGCGGCTTCCAGGGCTTTCTCGACCACCATCAGCAGGCGGTCGGACTTGAACGGCTTTTCGATAAAATCGAACGCGCCTTTTTTCACGGCGGTGACGGCGGTTTCAATATTGCCGTGGCCGCTAATCATCACCACCGGCAACAGCGGGGCCGATTTGGAAAGATGGTCAAGCAACTGCATGCCATCCAGGTGGCTGCCCTGCAACCAGATGTCCAGAATAATCAGACTGGGCTGACGCTGTCCAATTTCGTGCAGCGCGGCTTCCGAAGAAGGCGCT
>JACQAB010000237.1 GCA_016195205.1 Pseudomonadota bacterium | reverse complement strand
TACACCATTGTTTCCACGGCTTCGGATCTGGGCACACATTTGAAGGACGAGGTGATCCGCTTTTCCGCCAGCGGTTTCCGCGACTTCACGCGCGTGGCGGCCAGCGACCCCGTGATGTGGCGCGATGTGTTCTTGAACAACCGCGAAGCGGTGCTGGAAATCATTCAACGTTTCTCGGAAGATTTAACCGCGCTGCAGCGGAACATAAGATGGGGCGAGGGAGATAAGCTGTTCAAGCTGTTCTCGCAATCCCGCGCCATTCGCAAGGCGGTGCTGGATCAAAAACAAGATACCAACGAGCCGATGAACAAGAGGAAGCCATAGGAAGTTTAGAATATGAGACCTGAAGACAAATATGGAAGCCTGGTGCAGCTCATTCTTGCCGAAGCGCCCAAGAAGTGGTGGGAGCATTGCTCTATCGAACTCATGACGCCGATTAAAGTGAAGATAAAAACGCCAGGTTTTGATACGGCATGGATGCCTAAATCATGGCATGGCTGCCCGGTCGAAATTATTCAGCCCAAACCCTAGATGTGGATTGGCCTATTATCCACGGCCAGCGCGGCTTCTTTCACGGCTTCGTTCAGCGTGGGATGGGCGTGGCAGGTGCGGGCAATGTCTTCCGCCGAGGCGCCGAATTCGATGCCCAGTGCCAGCTCGGCAATCAGCGTGCCCGCCTCGTGCCCCACGATGTGACAGCCCAGCACACGGCCGGTGCGCGCATCGGCTAAAATTTTCACGAAGCCCTCGGTGGCGGCCAGCGCCCGGGCGCGGCCATTGGCGGTGAAGGGGAATTTGCCGGTTTTATATTCCACGCCGGCTGATCGAAGCTCTTCTTCCGTTTTGCCGACCGAGGCCACTTCCGGCTCGGTATAAACCACGTTGGGGATCGCGTCGTAATTAATGTGACCCGACTGCCCGGCCATGATTTCGGCGCAGACCACGCCTTCATCTTCCGCTTTGTGCGCCAGCATGGGCCCGGCGATCACGTCGCCAATGGCGTAAATGCCTGCCACGCTGCTTTGGAAATGCGCGTCGGTTTCGATGCGGCCTTTGGAATCGAGTTTCACGCCTACACTTTCCAGCCCCAGCCCTTCGGTGTAGGGACGGCGGCCGATGGAGACCAGCACGCGGTCGGCTTCCAGCGTTTCATTATTTCCGCCTTCCCCCTTCGCTAAAGCTTCGGGGGACGGGGCCGCGGCTTCCAGCGACAGCTTCACCGCCTCGCCCCGCGCTTCAGCGCCGGTGACTTTGGTGGAAAGCTTCAGCTTCATGCCCTGCTTTTCCAGAATTTTTTTCATGGTGACCGAGATTTCGCCATCCATGCCGGGCAGCACGCGATCCAGGAACTCCACCACCGTCACCTGCGCGCCCAAACGCATCCAGACCGAGCCTAATTCCAGGCCAATCACCCCGCCGCCGATCACCACCAGGTGCTTCGGCACCTCATTGAACACCAGTGCGCCGGTGGAGGAAACAATGCGCTTTTCATCCACGCCCACGCCGGGCAGCGGCATCACATCCGAGCCCGTGGCAATAAGGATTTTGCGCGTTTGAACTTTGTCGTTGCCCACCGTCACTTCATTCGCGCCGGTGATGCGGCCCTTGCCCTTCAGCCAGGTGATTTTGTGCTTCTTGAACAGGAATTCGATGCCGGCGGTGTTGTCCTTCACCACTTTATCCTTATGCGCCATCATCGCCGGCAAGTCGAGGCTGACGTTGCCCACGCGCACGCCATGCGTGCCCAGGTGTTTCAACGCCTCAAGGTATTTTTCCGAACTGGTCAGCAGCGCCTTGGAAGGAATGCAGCCCACGTTCAGGCAGGTGCCGCCCAGCTTTTCGCTTTTCTCGACCACGGCCACCTTCATGCCCAGCTGCGCGGCGCGGATGGCGGCCACATAACCGCCGGGGCCCGCGCCGATGACGACAAGATCGAATGAATTTTCCATGGTCTTTAGGGGGCAGGAGGAAGGCCTGTTAGATAAGCGCAATGGCTGTTTGGGCGCAATTATTAATTAGAGCATGTTTTGCTTGTTTTAAAGGCCGTGGCTGCTAGATTCCACGCATCTTTTGCAGGGATACATGAACGATAAAGTCATAGCCCATATTGGCTCGCGCCGTTCCGGCAATCTGGCTTTTCAGCTCGGCAAGGCGCTTCTGGCCCGCATGGGTGTGGTCATCGCAAGAGATTTTCACCGCACGGCGATGGTCGTTACGCCAAGAATTGGCGGTGTGAAAATCGGCAGGGCCTTTCAAAAAGGTTATCTGCGCCTGTTGCTGCGTTGGGGCGACATGGATCGCTTCGAAACGCTTTTCAGAAGACATTCGCGTGACAGAAAAGACCGCGCCACCCATTTTTTCGATAACGCCAAGGAGGTGGCGCTAAAGCGTCTGCCCGACCTTATGGGAGAAAACCTTCCGCTGCCCTATGTGCCGCGCGAATATGGCGACCACACTCTGCGCTTCGATGCGGATAAAGAAGCGCGAGCAAAAGCCAGCGAGAAAACTTTCACCCGGCTTTTCGCGCTTTTTATGAATACGCCCAACGCTTTTGCCAAATTCCGCGACGCTTATAATAGTCGTACGGGCTGGCTGGCTTTTGGCGCGTTGTATCAGGGAAACCACCCCATTTTTTCCGCTCTGGAAGGGCGGGCGAAAAACCTAGGATTTCCGGATATGACGGCCGGCATCGTGGAACACTCGGCGCAGACACTGGTGCGGCATCGCTACGTAAAACATGACGGCAATTTTCATAATATGCTTTATGAGTGGGGATCCCAAAGTTGGCCGCTGGCCAGGGCGTGGCAGTCGGCCAAGGCGTGGGGGTATGAAGCCGAATTCCGCCGAGGTTTCGTAACAGGTATCGCCAATCTGGCGACGGAAAAGGCTTTTACAGGAAGATTCGACGCAGAGAATTATACGGAAGCGGATATCTGCAGGGCCATTCACGCCCTGTATCTTGAAACACGCGAAGCGTCGCTGAAGGCGGATTTCGAAACCAGGGAAGTTTCGCTTGGCCGCAGCTTCGGCGAAGGTTATTGGCCTCCGTTGAAGACGGCCGTTCTGACAGGGAAGGAAGACGTCTTCCAAACCTATTACCGCCGCGCCTGCAGTTCGCCCAATGGGCGCAGCGATCTGTTTGAGGCGTTCAAAAGCCAGGTTGAAAACTGGGCCACCGAATTTGACGCCCAAAGCCAGAAAGGCTATCTGGCCACGTTAAGAGGCTTCTGCATTAACACCCATCTTTATGGCTTGCTGGCCGAGCCGGTGCAGAAAAAGCTTGGGCCGCCGCCGCCCGGCGCTTCGCCGCAAAGAGTTGTTGTTTTTGAAGGCGGCAAAGCCGCGCCCGGCAAGTAATCAGATTTCCAGCAACAGACGCTGCGGGTCTTCCAGCGCTTCTTTGACCTTCACCAGGAAGGTGACGGCTTCGCGGCCATCAATAATACGGTGGTCATACGACAGCGCGATATACATCATCGGCCGCGCCACCACCTGGCCGTTCACCGCCATGGGGCGTTCCTGAATTTTATGCATGCCCAGGATACCCGATTGCGGCGGGTTCAGAATCGGCGTGCTCATCAGCGAGCCATAGATGCCGCCGTTGGTGATGGTGAAGGTGCCGCCGGTAAGTTCGGGGATGGTCAGCTTCCCCTCGCGCGCTTTTTTGGCGAGGTCGGTAATGCCTTTTTCGATTTCAGCGAAGCCCAGCGCATCGGCGCTGCGCAGCACGGGAACCACCAGGCCCTGTTCGGTGCCCACGGCCACGCCGATGTCGTAATAGTTTTTGTAAACCAGGTCTTCGCCGTCGATCTCGCCGTTCACGGCGGGAATGGCCTTCAGCGCGCCCACGCAGGCCTTCACGAAGAACGACATGAAACCCAGCTTCACGCCGTGTTTCTTCTCAAATGCCTCGCCATGCGCTTTGCGCATGGCCATGAGGTTGCCCATATCCACCTCGTTGAAGGTGGTGAGCATGGCGGCGGTGTTCTGCGCCTCTTTCAGACGTTCGGCGATGCGGCTCCGCAGGCGCGTCATGCGCACGCGCTGCTCTTCATTCTGGCGCGTGCGCGGACCCGAGGGTGCCACGGGTGCCTTGGCGGCAGGCGCGGCTTTCGGCGCGCTCATGTAATTCACCACGTCTTCCGAAGTCAGACGGCCTTCGCGTCCGCTGGCGGGAATGGCGGAGATGTTAAGCTTGTTGTCTTCCACCATTTTGCGCACGCCCGGGCCCGGCATGGGCGCGGCGATGCTTGCCGCTGCGGGCGGAGGTGGCGGCGCGGCCACTACCGGAGCGGCAGGCGGGGCCGAGGTTTTGTTGATATTGGCGGGGGCGGATGGCTTGGCCGGAGCACCGGAATCGCTGATGGTGCCCAGCAACGCGCCCACTTTCACGGCACTGCCCTGCGGCACGGTGATTTCGGCAATCACGCCCGAGGCCGGGGCGTTTATTTCCAGCGTGACTTTATCGGTTTCCAATTCCACCAAAGGTTCATCGGTGCGCACGGCATCGCCCGGCTTTTTCAGCCATTTGGCGACAGTGGCTTCGGAAACGGATTCACCCAGGGTGGGAACGCGAATTTCAACGGGCATGGCGATCTTTACAGAGCGGGTAAAAGGGGGCTGATTTTGGGCGTAAAACCGGTTTTAGGCAAGCCTTTCATTACCGCAACAGTGCTATTGCAACCTTAGCTGAGGTGGTTGCGAATGGCCTCGCCGCAAGCGGGACCGAGGTTTATCCCGCTCCAAAATCTTTCCCGTGGTCAGGTCAACATCCACGTTGGCGCGCCTCAGGCCAATGGTGACAAGCCGGTGCCCGTAAAGCGGGCTTTGCGTGTCGGCCATAAGGAAGGGATGGATCCAGAATTTAGGCCTCCTGGTTTTGAGTTCAGGAAAATCGCGGGCGGCAATCTTAAGCGCCCGCCCGATCTCGGTTTCCGTAAGTGTGGTGGGTGCATTGGCGAACGCCGTGAAACTGGTCACCTTGCGCTCGTTCAAATCGATGACGGTTTCGAAAGTAAGGCCGGTGGCATATTCGTAACGTGTGATCATCACGGAACGGAATTGCACATCAGCAGGATCGGACGGGCGAAGAAAATGGCCCCCCGATACCGCGAAAAGTTTCGCTTTTCCCGCGGGTGTGTCGGCCAGGGCGGGAATGGCTTTTTTCCGGAATTGACTGCGATCTGCCGAGAAAAAATGTTTTTCTTCGATAGTGCGAATACGCCTTATGCTGGCTTGAATCATAAGCGGCGACTGGGCCGCTGCTTTGGCTGAGAGGGACAGGTTGTTTCCTTCCTGCGCGCCGGCGAGGTTGGCTGTAAGCAGGGCGGCGGTTACCAAGGCAAGATTCCATAGGCTGGAGCGAATGCTTAAGAGCTGCGGCATGTGTCTTTTCCAGCAAAGCGAGTTACGTTATTTCAACGCCTTATCAACAATCTCGGCCTGTTCTTTGGTGTGCCGTTTCAAATAACCGGTGGCGGGTGCAGCCGCGGCGACACGGCCCACATAATTCGGCCAGGAGGATTTGCTTTCCATCTCGGCCATCGCCCCTTCAATGCGCCGGTCGATGTAAGTCCAGGCGCCCATGTTCATCGGCTCTTCCTGGCACCACACCACTTCGGTTTCCGGACGATAGCGGCGCAGCTGCTGACACAGGCGGCCATGCGGGAAGGGATAAAGCTCTTCGATGCGCACCAACGCCACGTCCTTGATGCCGCGCGTGTCGCGCTCGGCCAAGAGGTCGTAATACACCTTGCCGGTGCACAGCACGACGCGGCGGATTTGTTCGTCCTTCACCAGATTGGCTGAGTTGTCACCGATGACGCGGTAGAATTTGCTGTCTCCGGCCATATCGGACAGATCGGAAACACACATTTTATGGCGCAGCAGCGATTTCGGCGTCATCAAAATCAGCGGCTTGCGGAACTGACGGCGCATCTGGCGGCGCAGGATGTGGAAATAATTGGCGGGGGTCGAGCAATTGGCGATCTGCCAGTTTTCTTCCGCGCACATTTGTAAAAAGCGCTCGGGCCGGGCGGAAGAGTGTTCCGGCCCCTGGCCTTCATGGCCATGCGGCAACAGCAGCACCAATCCCGACATGCGCAGCCATTTGGTTTCGCTGGAGGCCATGAACTGGTCGATGATCACCTGCGCGCCGTTCATGAAGTCGCCGAACTGGGCTTCCCACATCACCAGCGCGTTGGGTTCCGCCAGCGTGTAGCCGTATTCAAAGCCCAGCACCGCGGTTTCCGACAGCGGGCTGTCATACACCTCGAACGGAGCCTGGCGGCCCCAGCGAATATGGTTGATAGGCTGATAGCGTTCCTCGGTGGTTTGGTCGTAAAGGCTGGCATGGCGCTGGCTGAAGGTGCCGCGGCCGCAATCCTGTCCGGAAAGGCGCACGGGCGTGCCTTCCACCACCAGCGTGCCGAAGGCCAAGGCCTCGGCCGTAGCCCAATCAATGCCATGGCCGGTGTCGATGGCCTTCATTTTTTCTTCAAGCTGCTTGGCGATTTTGGGATTGAGATTAAAGCTTTGCGGTACGACCGAAATAGCGTGCCCCACTTCCTTCAGCAGATCCATCGGCACGCCGGTGTTGCCGCTGCGTTCTTCGCCCGAGGCCACTTGCAGCCCCTGCCACTTGCCTTCCAGCCAATCGGCCTTGTTCGGCTTATAACTAGCGGAGGCGGCAAAATCATTTTCCAGGCGGGCGATGAAGTCTTTCTGGATCTGGTCGGTTTCCACAGGCGGCAGGCTGCCTTCTTCGTTCAGTTTTTTGGCGTATTGCTCGCGCGTGGTGGAAAGGCTGCGGATTTTTGCGTACATGCGCGGCTGGGTGAAGGCCGGCTCATCACCTTCGTTATGGCCGTGGCGGCGGTAGCAGACGATTTCCACCACCACGTCCTGCTTGAATTTCTGGCGGAATTCGATGGCCAGGCGCGAGACATGCGCCACGGCCTCGGGGTCGTCGCCGTTCACGTGGAAGATGGGGGCGGTGATAATCTTGGCCACGTCGGTGCAATACAGCGTGGATTTGGCGTATTCCGGCGCCGTGGTGAAGCCGATCTGGTTGTTGATGACCACATGCACCGTGCCGCCGGTGCGATAGCCTTTCAACTGCGCCAATTCCATGGTTTCGCCTACCACGCCTTGGCCGGCAAAAGCGGCGTCACCATGCAGCAGGATGCCCGCCACGCGGGTGAAATCATCATCGTTCAGGTCGGCGACCTTGTGTGCACGCTGCTGCACCTTGGCGCGGACGCGGCCGGTGGCCACGGGGTTCACATATTCAAGATGAGAGGGGTTGGCGTTCAAAGTGAGGTGCAATTTGCGCCCGCCTATTTCAAAGTCGCATGACGTGCCCAAATGGTATTTCACGTCGCCTGAACCCTGCACCGATTCCGGATTGGCATAAGTGCCCTGGAATTCGGCGAAGATGGCGACATAAGATTTACGCAAGATGTTGGTAAGAACGTTCAACCTTCCACGATGGGCCATGCCGAAAACCACTTCTTCCAGGCCCAGTTCGGCGCCGCGTTCCAGCATGGTCAGTAAGCAGGGGATGGTGGACTCGCCGCCCTCCAAGCCAAAGCGCTTGGTGCCGGGGAATTTGACGGCCAGGAACTTTTCAAAACCCTCGGCCATGGTGAGTTGTTCAAGGATTTTGCGCTTTCCGGCGCGGTCGTAATTGGGAGCCTGGCCTTCAATATGTTCCTGCAGCCATTGCTTTTGGTCGTGGTCCTGCACATGCAGGAATTCATAGCCGATGGTGCGGCAATAAGTGGCGCGGCAGACGCCCAGAATTTGTTTCAGTGTCGCGGTTTGCAGGCCCAGCACGCCGTCGATGAAAATGGGTTTGTCGTAATCATCCTTGGTGAAGCCCCAGAATTCCGGTTCGCATTCGGGCATGGGGCTGGATTTCTTGAGGCCCAGCGGATCAAGGTCGGCCATGGCGTGGCCCACGGCGCGGTGCGCGCGGATCAGCATCAGGGCGCGCACGCTTTGCCGCGCGAGGGCGAGAGAGTCTTTGGTATCGGCCGGGGTTTCTTTTTTGCTGCCATGCGCATGGCTGGCGGCGTCGCCGTTGCCGATGATGCGATGCGGCGGCAAGGGCGCCCAGGCGGCGCCGCGCAATTCAGCGGCCACGGTGGGGGCTTCGTCTTTCAGCTCGGCAAAAAAAGCGGCCCAACTTGGATCGACGCTGGAGGGGTTTTGCAGGTAGCGTTCATACAACTCGGCCAGGAAGTCGGCATTGGCGCCGGAGAGGAAGGAAAAACGCGACGTGGCGGCGGGGCTGGGCATGGGGGTTTTGCCTGGTTCAGATGGGAGCCCCTGACGCCTTTTGATATAGGGCAGGAGGGAAGGAAAAAATAGCAGGGAGAGGTTAACAATTCCAGAGGGTGCCGGAAGGCCGGAAAGGACGCGTTAAGCCGCGCTGGCGCGTGGTTTTTTGCGGACTTCCTTGGCGAAGTCTTCGGCCAGCATTTTGGTGATCGGCCCGACCTTGAATTTCATGTCGTCGATCTGGCCCACCGGCGTGACTTCCGCCGCCGTGCCGGTAAGAAAGATTTCGTCGGCGGTTTTCAACTCTTCCGGC
>JACQAB010000022.1 GCA_016195205.1 Pseudomonadota bacterium | reverse complement strand
CTTCCCGCCCATGCTCTTGGCCAAACGGTTTTCAAGCGCGATGCCGACGAACGCGGTGATGATCCCACCTGGATTGTACAGGGAATTTATGAACGCCCGCCCGACATCAAATCCCTTTCAGTCACATTGGATGTTTTAAGCGCGGCGCGTAACCATGGGTCCTATCGCCTGATGCTGCAGGAAATCCCCGCCACGGGCTGGCTGCAGAAAAACCAGGAAAGCTATGTGCCCATCCGCGCCGGGCGCATAGTAATTCACAGCCATAAGGACAAATCTTCCGTCGCGGCGCATCAGCGCGGCATTGAACTGCCGGTGGGCGCGGCCTTCGGCACGGGCGAACATCCCACCACCTTCGGCTGCCTCATGGCTTTGCAGCGCGCGGGCGTTTTAAGGCGCGGCATGCGCGTGCTGGATGTCGGCACGGGGTCGGGCATTCTGGCTTTTGCCGCGGCAAGGCTGGCGCGCGTGAAAGTTTTGGGCGGCGACAACGATGCGGAATCGGTAACCATCGCCCGCGAGAATATCCGTCGCAACGGCCTGTGCCGTTTTGTGCGCATGGAAAAGGCCGAAGGCTTCCGCAATCGCCGCATCGCCCGGCAAAAACCCTATGCGCTGGTTGTCAGCAATATTTTTGCGCGGCCGCTGGCGCGCCTGGCGCCCGGCATGCGCCGCCACCTGGCCCAAGGCGGGCGCGTGATCCTGGCCGGGTTCCTGCACCGTGACGCCAACCGCGTAAAAAACGCCTATGCCGCGCAGCGGATTCATCTGGAACACCGCCTGAATTGCGGGGCTTGGGCGATTTTAACCTTGCGCCGGCCTTGCCGGGAAACCAAAGTGACGCGTAGCGTCATCCCGGCGCCCGCCTTCGCCAAGGCTACGGCGGGTCTATTGCGCGAACCCATCCGCCGAAGCTCGAAGAGCGTAGGCGGAAAAGCCGGGATCCATCGAAAATAAAAACCGGATTCCCGCTTGTCTGGGAATTCATTTATTTTTGTCAATTAGAGGTTATTCTATCCCCATGCCCAGTGATCTTCTTTCCTTCGCCGCCAACAAAGACCAGCAGTCCACGCGCCTGGCCGCCTTGCGCGCCACGTTGGCCGCGCAGAAGCTGGACGGTTTTTTTGTGCCGCTGTCGGATGAATACCTGAACGAATATGTTCCCGACAGCGCGCAGCGTTTGGCATTCCTAACCGGCTTCACCGGCTCGGCGGGTATCGCGCTGGTGCTGAAAGACACGGCCACGTTGATCGTCGATGGGCGCTACACGCTGCAGGCCGGCGTTCAGGTTGATCCCGTGCTGTACGAAGTGCGGCATTACATCAAAACCCCGCTGAATGACTATATCAAGCAGCATGTAAAAGCAGGCCAGCGCCTCGGCTATGATCCATGGCTGCACACCACTCCCTGGGTGGAAAAAACCCGCGAGGCCGTGGAAGAGGCGGGCGCAAAGCTGGTGACGGTAACGGCTAATCCCGTGGATGCCATCTGGAATGATCGGCCCGCCGCGCCCGCGGCGCCGGTATTTGCCCATCCTATGCAATATGCGGGCGAGTCTTCGGCTGACAAGCGCAAACGCCTTGGCGCACAGTTGAAAGAAAAAAAATTAGAAGGCGTGGTGCTTACCAGCCCGTCCTCCATCGCCTGGCTGCTAAATGTGCGTGGCGGCGACGTGGAAAGCACGCCCCTGCCGCTCAGCTACGCCGTGCTGCATGCCGATGCACGGGTGGACTGGTTTGTGAACCCGGCCAAGGTTTCTAGTGAGCTGAAAAACCTTCTTGGTTCCGATATTTCCGTTCATGCGCAGGAAGAATTCATCAAAACCCTGCGCGGGTTAGGGGCGAATGGCGGAAAATACCGCATCAATCGCGGTTCCACGCCTTCGGCGGTCATCGATGTGCTGACCGATAGCGGCGCGAAGCTGGATTTCGGCGACGATCCCTGCGAATTACCCAAAGCCTGCAAAAACGCCGCGGAAATCGACGGCATGAAGGAAGCGCATCGGCGCGACGGGTTAGCCGTCAGCAAATTCCTGTGCTGGATCGACGCCAACGCCCCCCAAGGCAAGGTGGATGAGTTGGCCGCGCAGGAAAAACTGTTCGCCCTGCGCAGCCAAAGCGCCGAATTCCTTTATCCCAGCTTTCATTCCATTTCCGGCGCGGGTCCGAACGGGGCGGTGGTGCATTACCGCGCCGCGAAAGACACCAACCGCCCGCTGCGCAAAGGTGAGTTTTATCTGATCGACAGCGGCGGGCAGTATCCGGATGGCACAACGGATGTCACCCGCACCGTGGCCATTGGCGACGTCACGCCCGAGATGCGCATGCATTTCACTCGCGTGCTGAAAGGACACATTGCCCTGGCGCATGCGCGGTTCCCGGCAGGCACCAGCGGCGCGCAGCTTGATATTCTGGCGCGGCAGTATTTATGGCAAACGGGCCTCGATTACGACCATGGCACGGGCCACGGCGTAGGGGCTTTCCTGGGGGTGCATGAAGGGCCGCAGGGTGTTTCCTCGCGCTCCACCGTGCCGCTGCAGCCCGGCATGGTGATATCGAACGAGCCGGGCTTCTATCGCGCCGGGGCCTATGGCATCCGCCTCGAAAACCTGGTGGTGGTGAAGGAAAGCGAAACGCTGCTGGACGGAAGGCCGATGCTGGAATTCGAAACCCTTACCCTGGTGCCGATTGATTTGCGCGCCATGGATATGACGCTGTTGTCACGCGAAGAAAAACACTGGCTGAATGCCTATCACCGGCGGGTGTATGACGCCCACGTGGACGCCGTCAGTGAAACTGAACGCGAATGGCTGGAACAGGCGACACGACCGGTTTGATTTTTTCTTTCCCTGGTATAAAGTCATCTATTCCAAAGGAGCCGGACATGGACCCAGAGCTTTGCCGCCTTTTCGATGGCCCAAGACTAAATGATCGCGTGTTAATCAGATTTTAAGTGACAGTAAACTTGATCAAGAAGAACGCGACCATCTGTTTGAAACCTTGAAAAGTTTTTCCGGTGGAGATTTTGAGCTTGGTGAGATTCTTAAATCCTCGACGTTGCCCCTTGATCATCCGCCTCCTTCCATCTCTTTCAAAGATAGAAGATTCTGTTTCACTGGAACATTTTCTACGGGGGCTCGGAAAGATTGTGAAGAAGCTGTTTGCAACCTCGGTGGTTCTACAGGTTCTTTAACCATGGAAACGGATTATTTGGTGGTCGGGATTTATGCCACGGATAGTTGGGCGCATTCATCCTATGGACGGAAAATAGAAAAGGCTCTTGCCATGAAGCAAGAAGGCGTTCCCATAGCGATTATTGGAGAACAACACTGGCGGTCAGCTTTAGATAAAGCTGGCGGTAAAAAACCTAAAAAGGCTGCTTAGAATTTATTATTTACTGGCCTCCAACTAATTTTAGCCAATCTTCTTCCGACAGAATACTCACTTTGAGTTCTTGAGCTTCTTTCAGTTTTGATCCGGCCTCGGGGCCAGCGATAACATAATCCGTTTTTTTAGAAACTGAGCTTGAAACCTTCGCACCCAAGGCCTGGGCGTTCGCCTTGGCTTCGTCCCGGCTCATTTTTTCCAGCTTACCGGTAAAAACGACAGTTTTTCCTGCCACGGCTGACTGAGCGTTGGGCGTCACGTAATCATGGACGCGGACATGGTTCCTTAAGTGGGCGATGACTGTACGGTTGTGTGGCTCTTCAAAGAATCCAAGGATATCTTTGGCCATGACTTTGCCAACTCCTTCGATGGATGTAAGATCGTCCGGGGCCAAAACTTCCTTCATGCCGGATAGCAAGGCATCGAGCGAATGATAATGCTGCGCTAGAAGTCTGGCCGTGGCTTCACCTACGTGCCGGATGCCAAGCGCATAGATAAACCGTTCGAGTGATATGTCACGCCGCGCCTCGACCGCCGCGAGCAGGTTTGTGATGCTTTTCATTTCGCCTTCCGGTTTTTTCGGGCTTTTGGCTTTTGCCGGGGCGGCTTTTCCTTTGGCGGCTCGCAAAGCGACGCGATAATCTTGCAGCGCTTTTTCCATCGCAGATGTCTTTTCCTTGAGCGTGAAAAGATCGGCTGGCTCCGTGACAAGTTTGGCTTTGAAAAAAACGGCTATCCAGATATCGCCGAAGCCCTCGATGTCGAAAGCACGCCGGCTTACGAAATGAATTAGGCGTTCCACGGCTTGCGCAGGGCAGATAAGGCCGCCAGTGCAGCGGCACACCGCTTCATCTTCCTCTCGGATGGCAAGACTGCCGCATTCTGGACATTGATCCGGAAAAGTGAAGCGTTCACGCTTGTAATGCGCCTCATCGCTAACCACACTAACAATTTGCGGAATAACATCTCCCGCACGCTGAACGATCACTCGATCGCCTTCGCGAACATCTTTGCGGAGGATTTCATCCTCGTTATGCAGGCTGGCGCGTTCTACGGTCACGCCGCCAAGAGTCACTGGCTCAAGTTCGGCCACAGGCGTAAGTGCCCCGGTGCGACCCACTTGAATGACAATCTTTTTCAGTGTGGTTTCGGCTTTAAGCGGGGCAAACTTGTGCGCCACTGCCCAACGCGGGTCTTTGCCAACAAAGCCAAGGCGTTCGTGTAGCTTTAAATCATTCAATTTATAAACAACGCCATCAAGGTCGTATGGAATGAAAAGACGCTGGTCTTCCATTTTTTTGTGATAGGCCAATAACTCAGCTTTACTTTTACAAAGTTCCCAAGGCTCGTTTAGTCTAAAGCCCCATTTTTCCAAGCATTACCTTATCCCGGTTTGGGTCGAGGCAACTAAACGTGATACAGCGCCGATGCCATAAGCAAAAAAATGCAGTTTTCGCGATGCGGTTATGGAGGGATCGAGCTGACGGAGGCTTCCCGCTGCGGCATTGCGAGGATTGGCGAATTTTTCTTTGCCATTCTTTTCTAGCCCTGCGTTCATTTCATTGAACTCTTCGTGCCGCATATAAACTTCACCGCGTATTTCGACAAATACAGGAAAGGCGCTTTTAAGTTGTTGGGGGATTTCCGAAATGGTGCGGATATTGTCGGTTACGTCTTCCCCGATTTCGCCGTCGCCACGCGTAGCTGCGCAAACAAGTTTACCTTTTCGGTATTGAAGATTGGCGGAAAGGCCGTCGATTTTTGGTTCGGCTACATAGTCTAATTCCTTGGTGGAGGGCAAATTGATAAAGCGATACATGGCATCGATGAAAGTATCGATGTCTTT
This sequence comes from Pseudomonadota bacterium, assembly GCA_016195205.1. GTDB lineage: Bacteria > Pseudomonadota > Alphaproteobacteria > UBA9219 > RGZA01 > JACQAB01. The sequence goes on along the minus strand of JACQAB010000022.1, from coordinate 272 downwards.
TTCGTTCATGGCGCTTTTAAGAGAAAGCATGCGCTGTCGGTGTTTGACTTGTCTGAAACCCCTGGCTGGAGCCGCACCGACTTTCTCTTGCGGGTTTTCTTCCGGCCGCATGCTAGGGAATACCGAAAAACGTAGGTCTGCTTCTTCCCGCACAAGCTCGTCGAATTCTTCGTCGGTGATCTTCGGCGTGCTGGCGTAATAAAGCTTTTTATGATGAGCGATGAGCTTCGTAAGCTCATCTAGCCGGTTGTTAGATGCAAGAGATTTTTTAC
>JACQAB010000223.1 GCA_016195205.1 Pseudomonadota bacterium | reverse complement strand
GGCAAGCTCTAATATACGAGCCTCACGACGAGAAGCTATCGCCTCAAGCCAAAGAACAAAATCAGATTTAGCTAGATGTGCCTGCTCTAGATCAGGCACACATCCTTCTCTTTCACAGGCATTTATAACTTTAGTATAGCCCGCATGAGAGCGACGATAATAATCTAAACACGTAGGTGTTTTAGGTACCGTCATTTTTTCTAGCCATTTCCATATGGTCATCTGGTTGAGAATCTTGAGTTAGGGTTTCCCTTGCGTTGTGCTTCGCTCCACTCGAAGAAGGTTGTTAAATCGTCCTTCGAGTTGGATTGACCAGTGTATTTGTCTAGTTCGAGAGTATATATCTGAAAGATGATGCCAACAAATTTTTCCAGTTGAAAGCGTATATCGGCTGTTTTGATGTCGAATGTAGATGAGGTGCCGTTAAGTCCGGTTGAATCCAGAAACTGCAAACGAACTGCAAACGCACCCTTTCCGGTACTATTTCTGGCCGTGTCCCGTGCCGCGCCTCCTGACACTCGCCAGGCCTGCTTAAGTTTCAGAAATCACGGTGGAAAAAGTGTTTGCGGCCGCTTGAATACGACAAAGAACAAATGGTGCGCCCGGGCAGATTCGAACCGCCGACCTCAGGTTTAGGAAACCTGCGCTCTATCCAGCTGAGCTACGGGCGCAATAGATACCAGATGACAAATATCCGATATCAGAAATAAGTTAAAATGTCATACCGCCCATGAAGCCCGACGATATCCTTATAACAAAACGCCTTATCCTGCGCCCGGTGCGGATGACCGACGCGCTTTTGATTCAGCGCGTTTTTCCGCGCTGGCATATGGCCCGCTACCTCAGCCAAGTGCCCTGGCCCTATCCGAAAAACGGCGCGGTGAAGTTCCTGCGCGCCACGGCCCTGCCCGCCATGAAGCGCGGCGCCGACTGGATGTGGGCCATCACCCTGAAGACCGGCGGCGATGAATTGCGCGGCATCATCCACCTGCGCAAGGGCAAAACCAATCGCGGCTTCTGGATCGCGCCCGCGCTGCAGGGCCAGGGGTTGATGACCGAGGCGGTGGTGGCGGTGAATGATTTCGCGTTTCAGAAAGCCGGGTTCAAAAAACTGATTATCAGCAACGCCAAGCCCAATTACGGCTCAACCCGCGTGAAAGAGAAAACCGCCGCGCGCCTGATCGGCCGCGGGCGCGAGCGCTTTGTGGCCGGTGTGTTGCCGACAGAGGTTTGGGAGTTAACCAAAGAAGATTGGGAGGGGTGGAGTAGTAAGAAATAATGTCATGCCAGCGAAGGCTGGCATCCATGGCAGAAACCTATCCGGCAGAAAGGCGGCGGCCATGGACTCCAGCCTTCGCTGGAGTGACGCTCTTTTAATGCGCTTCCGCCCAGTTCTTACCAAACCCCGTTTCCACCACTAATGGCACGCTTAAATTCGCCGCGCCTTCCATCAGCGATTTCACCAGGGGCGTGATGGAATCTTTTTCCGCCGTGGGCACTTCGAATAAAAGCTCGTCATGCACCTGCAAAATCATGCGCGTGCGGTGCTTGCCCTCGGCCAGCACGCCGCTGATTTTTGTCATGGCGCGTTTCATGATGTCGGCCGCCGTGCCCTGCAGCGGCGCGTTGATGGCCTGGCGCTCGGCGAAACCGCGCATGGCGGCGTTTTTCTCGTTGATGCCGCGAATGGCGCAGCGCCGCCCAAAAAGCGTGCTGACGTAGCCCCGCTCGCGCGCCTCAGTGCGGCGGGCTTCCATGAAATCGCGCAATTCCGGGAAGCGGTCCAGATAACCGCGGATGAAGGCGTTGCCCTCCGCCGGGGTGCAGCCAATCTGCCGCGCCAGGCCAAAGCCCGAAATGCCATAGATGATGCCGAAATTGATGGCCTTGGCCTGGCGGCGCTGTTCGGGCGTTACATGCGCCAGCGGCACGCCGAAAACTTCCGCCGCCGTCTTGGCGTGAATGTCGATGCCCTGCTTGAAGGCTTCTTTCAGCGCCGGGATACTGGCCATTTCGGCCGCCAGACGCAGCTCGATCTGTGAATAGTCGGCGGATAGCAGCGTGAAGCCGTTTTCGGCGATGAAAGCGCGGCGGATATT
>JACQAB010000222.1 GCA_016195205.1 Pseudomonadota bacterium | reverse complement strand
GTGCGCCCATGACCTGGCCCGAGCAATATTTACGTTGCGGCGTGAATGCTTTTGGAAAGTAAACTGGTAGGCAGGCAGACCCGAACGACACGAAAAGGAAAACAAGAATGATCGACCTCTATTACTGGACCACACCCAACGGCCACAAGATCACCCTGTTTCTGGAAGAAACGGGGCTTGAATACAAGATCAAGCCCATCGACATCGCCAAGGGTGAGCAGTTTGCGCCCGACTTCCTGAAGGTCGCTCCCAATAATCGCATCCCCGCCATCGTCGATCACAAGCCCGCCGAGGGCAAGAAACCGATCAGCGTGTTTGAGTCGGGCGCGATTCTGTTGTACCTCGCCGGCAAGACCGGAAAGTTCATTCCCGCCGATTTGCGCGGGCAGGTCGAATGCCTGGAGTGGCTGATGTGGCAAATGGGTGGCCTCGGCCCCATGGCCGGGCAGAACCATCACTTCGCCCATTACGCGCCGGAAAAACTGCCCTACGCTATTGATCGCTATGTGAAAGAGACTTCACGTCTGTACGGCGTGCTCAACAAGCGCCTGGCCGGCCGCGAATTCATTTGCGGCAAGCAATACACCATTGCCGATATGGCCAGCTACCCCTGGATTCTCGGGGATCGCCAGGGGCAGGATATGAATGATTTTCCGCATCTCGCCCGCTGGCACGCCGCCATCAAGGCACGCCCTGCGACCACCCGCGCCTACGCGCGGGCCAAGCAAGTCAACCCCATCAAGCCGGGTACCGGCACGTTTAGCGACAAGGAAAGAAAAATCCTGTTTGGACAGGACAAGAGCGTGGTGAAATAAAACGCCTACATCACCGGCGGAACTTGCGGCGGCTTTTTCTCGCCGATTTTGGATTCGGTGCCGTTCATCAGCTTGATGATGTTTTCCTTGTGCCGCCAGAACAGCAGGGCGGTCATGAGGATGATGGCCGGCAGATAAGGTGACAGGCCGAACAGGAAAAAGGCGTAGAAAATCGAGAATAGTGAAGCCGCCAGCGCCGCCAGCGAGGAATAGCGGAAGAACACAGCGATAACCAGCCACGTCGTGAGCGTCGCCAGGCCCAGCCACGGGTTGACGGCCAACAGGATGCCTAGCGCGGTCGATACGCCCTTGCCGCCCTCGAACCTGAAAAACACCGGGAACAAGTGACCCAGGAATGCCGCCAAGGCCACTGCGGCCAGTGTGACGGGCGCCAGGCCAAACTCGATTGCATAGTGCTGCGCCAGCCATAGCGCCAGCCAGCCTTTGCCGGCGTCGCCCAGTAAGGTGAACGCAGCAGCGGCTTTTTTACCGGTACGCAGTACATTGGTGGCGCCGGGGTTGCCGGATCCGTAGCTGTGCGGGTCAGGCAGGCCGAAGGCTTTGCTGACGATGACGGCGAAAGACAGCGAGCCGATGAGATAGGCGCCAATAACGGCGATCAAGGAATTCATAGGACACTACTTTACAATAAGCGCACCGCTTCTTCTGAAACCTCTCCAGGCGCCGTTTTTTACCATGGACACCATTTTCATCCGCGAAATGCGCGCCGAGGCGTGGATCGGCATTTACGAGTGGGAAAAGCTCAAGCCGCAGACCCTGGAGTTCGATCTGGAAATTGGCCTCGATACCCACGAGGCGGGTGAAACCGACAATATCCGCCACACGGTGGACTACGGCAAAGTGGTGGAGCGCATCCGCGCCGATTTGAAAGATGCCCACTTCAAGCTGCTGGAAGCCCTGGCCGAGCACATCGCCAAGGTATTGCTGCACGATTTCAATGCGCAGTGGGTCAAGATCAGCATTGCCAAGATCGCGCACATACGCGGCGTGAAGCAAGTCGGCGTGACTATTTTCCGACAGCGCGGCAACGGCGACTCCTGAGCGGTCATGGTCAAATGGCTGCTGGCGGTACTGTTAATTCTGGTGTTGCTGGAAGTTTTTCGCGCCCAGTTTGCCAAGCTGGGATTGGGCAGATTGCCGGGTGACTTTCGCTTTAAGCACAAAGGGCGG
>JACQAB010000230.1 GCA_016195205.1 Pseudomonadota bacterium | reverse complement strand
CCAGGCCAAGCGCTGGATGCGCCTGTACAACGGCATTCCCAAACAACACTTCCCGATGTTCTTGAAAGAATGTGAGTTCCGGTTTAACTTCGGCTCACCAGCGGCTCAGTTAAACACCCTCAAATGCTGGAAACGTAAACACGCTATCTAGGCCAGCCCCTAATCTATAAAACATTTCAAAGCGACAGGTTTTGAAACCGTTTTGACAGTTCGAATCTTAAATCGGTCGCTATCCAGTCCTGACCGCAGAGAACAGTTGCGTTTTCACCCGGACTGTCTGGCGGTTATTCGAACAGCTTGTGCTGCTCTTCCCATGAACTGGGCCAGTTATAGACGAGGCTTTCCCTCGTCACTTGCGCCGGGATATCGCCCTTGAGAATGCGCGACGCCAGATCCGGGGCCATCAGGCTGAATTGGATCAACTGCATCATGTAATCCACCGACTTGTTTTCGGCTTTAGCTAGGTCGCCAAGCTGGGCCGTGTTTTCAAAATACTTCTTTCTCCAGATATAGCCCCGCAGATATCCCTTTCATCACACCTGAACACGCCCTGCTGGGCCGGAAAGATGAAATGAAAATTCGCCTGCATCCGGGAGACTATGTGATTTGGCGTGGCGATGACGCCGAATCCCTGAGCCCCGACCGGCTGGCGCAGTCCTTCACCTTCCTTGAACTGCCTGCGCGTTATCACGACATTCCCTTCAGGCCAAGGGCGAAGTTCCCGTTTAATCCTGACCAGCCGCTTACGGTCTAACCCGGCCCTTATGCCTTCTTTATGCCGCCGTTCGCGTTTCGTATGGGAATCCATCCTTAAAACCACCCAAAGTCTCCAAGCTTTCGCCTTTTTCCGCTATTAGTCATTAAGGCAAGGGTTTCGTTACACCCCCTTCTATGGAGATCATCTATGAAAAAACTTAGCCTCCTGCTTGGCGTCATGCTCATCCCCGCTTTCGGGGCTTCGGCTTTCGCCCAAGATTACGATCATCCGCAGTTGCAACCTGCCGCGCAATTCCACCGCGACATTGCCCAGTTCCACCGCGATCAAAATAATAATCCTCCGGCGGTTCAGTCACAAACCCAGGTAAGGCTTTTCCGGGTGCGCGATGATAACGATAATGACCTTCATAATAACGATCATCATGACAATGACCGGCATGACAATAATCGCCATGATAATGACCGCCATGACCATGATCGTAATAACACCCGCACCGACAACGACCGCGACGAACATCGCGACAGTCACGATTGGAATCGTGACAGCCGTGACTGGGGACGCGATCATCACCGGGACAACGACCGCCGTGAAAGCCATAACGACCACTTTAATACTCGCGTAATCGTCAACAATCACTGGCGCGGCTGGGATCGCGACCGCGACATCCGCGAGTTTCATCACCGTGATTTCAGTTCGTGGCGCGGCGGGAAGTGGTGGCACGGACACCATAATGGCCGCGACGGCTGGTGGTGGGCGGTAGGCAATCTGCTCTATTTCTACTCGCACCCCATCTACCCCTACCCCGATCCTTATGCGCCCCAGATCGTGATCGAAAGCGCCAGCTATGCGCCGGGCTACTGGTATTACTGCGCCGATCCTTCCGGCTATTACCCCTATGTGGATGAGTGCTACGTGCCCTGGCGCGCGGTTCCGCAGTGATCAGGAACCCGGCTTAGGACAAACCCGGCGGTAATAGGCGAAGAAAAAGTTCGGCTCTTTCTTCAGGCCCTGCTTGCGAATGACTTCCGGCCAAGGCAAGGGCACAATTTCCTTGTGATAACAGCGGCGGAATTCCGGCAGTGGCCGGATTTCCGCATCGCTGGGCAAAACCGGCGTGTCAAAGCCGTTATCACCCGAGACGCTGCTTAGAATAATAAAATCGGGCGCGCGGCCCAGCACATAGGCGCCATCGCCCTTGCCGTGGCCGGGTTTTTTCTGCCATACCAGATTCAGATCGGGCATTTTCCGCCGCGCAATATGCCGGTCATTCAGGCCCAGCATGTCGATAAAGGTTTTGTCGAGGTTGAAATAGGGGATGGCCCCTGCGGCGTTCAATGCAATGGTTTTTCCCGAAGGCCAGTGCGTGGCAATGTATTTGCCCACCGTTTCCCCACCCAGCGCCGTGCCGTCAATCGACCGCAACCCTTCGGGCAAAATAAAAGTGGCCTTCAGCAAAACCAGGCAAAGCACCAGCCCCGCATAGCGCAGGGCCTGTTGCTTATGCTTATCTTCCTGCGGTTTTTCCAGAAGCAACCCCAGTGCCAGCATGCAAGCCGGCAGCCACGGCATCATGAAACGGTGGCCGGGCATGAAATCGCCGCCGATCGCCACCAGATAAAGCGTGCTGAGGACGATGCCGCCGAAGGCATAAATCACAAACGCCCGTAGGGCAGGCCTGAACAACGCCAGGGCCAGTAAGGCGCCAAGCCCACCGGTATAGAAGAACGGAAATTCACTCAAGCCGCGATACACATAGCGCCATCCGTTCTCCAGGGTGACGGCAGGGGTTCCCACCACCTTGGCGTAAAAAGTGTTGGGTAGAACATCACCATACATCAGGAAACGCTGCAGCGTATGCGCCGCCAGTACGCCCGTCAGAATGCCGCAAAACAGCAAAAACTTTTTCCTGTCCAGGCGGCAAAGGTAAAGCCAGGCCAGCGCCGCGGGCGCGGCGAACAGCGCATTGTCCAGACGGTTCAGCATGGCCAGAGAAAAGAAAACCGCGCTAATCGCCACCTGCCGCATATCGCGCGCGGCCGGGTCAAGAAACGCGCGCAGCACGGTCACATGGCCGCAGAGAAGAAGAAAAACCGTCAGCGGCACTTCCATGCCACCCCATACCCAGGCGATCAGCGCCGGATAGGCCGCCATCAACCCCGCGGGCAGCAGCGCCACCTTCCATCCCAAACGCGGCAACAACGCCCAATACAGCACCGCCACGCATCCGGCATAGGCCGCGCCATTGACCAGATGCGCGGCATTCAGCAGATCCACGTCACAGGCGCCCAGAATGGTGATCAACAGAAGATGCAGCGGGTTGGTGTATCCCTCCACCGCGTCACCCAGATTCCAGTGCAAAAGCCCGGTATGCAGAAAATTGGCGGCATAGCGCAGGAAAATATAGGTGTCGTCATAAACGAAAAAAGACAGTCCCTCAATGCGCCAGACCGCCGCCCACACCGCCAGCACCGTGCCCAGCAGGGCAAGCCCGGTAAAAAATTTGCCGCTGAAAGGCGTGGGGGAAGAGGCGGGTGCGGGGGGCATCAAGCAGGTGTCCTTATCCGTGGCCGGAATTTTCTTCATTCATACTTCGCGCCATGGCAAAAGCATATTCTTATTGTCAGCGTAGCCATTTGCAGACTCGGCAAATAACCGGTTTATTTTTGAATTCCCTGTGTATGATTTCCGGGTTCTACCGTCATGGAGTTCGTCTGCGCTGGAAATTTCCGTTTCTTATCCTGATTCTGGCCCTGATGGGGGGCGCGACCGCTTGGGCAGCCGATGTCCCCTCTGTCTTCAACCAGACACCCAAACGCCTTCCATCCTCTAATTTCTCGATCATTGAGCCCGCCGCGGGGTCAACCGTTGACGCGGGGCAAAACGTTACCGTCACCCTCAAGCCCGCGAACGGGTTTAACCCGGTCTCGATCTTTATTGCCGGACCGGATATCGCGGTTGAAATCACCCCGCCGAAAATGTCGGGCGACATCACCATTCCGAAAGACGCCCAGGGTGTTTTCAAAATACTGGTCATGGCAAAAGACGCTGCCGGAAAAATATCCAGCAACGAACTTGTTCTTCAGGTGACGCGTTCGGGGCCGTGGCGCTGATCACCCCTTTCAAAGCACTTGCTTCTCCGCGCGGATTTGTTGCGCCCTTTCATGGCCCTTGTGCGAAGACGGGTTTTTCCAGCTAATAGCTGGATGTCTTTTCATAAGCATCTTCATATCGTTGGCGCGGGCGTCGCCGGGCTTTCCATCGGCTGGCGGCTGTCCCAGGCCGGATGGGACGTGGATATTTACGACAAAGGCGCGGCGGGCCACGGGGCCAGCTGGGCGGCGGCGGGAATGCTGGCCGCCATTCTGGAATCGGAACCGGGCGAAGAGAAGCTTCTGCCCTTCCTGCTGGAATCCCAGGAACTCTGGCCCGATTTCGCGCATGAGCTGGAAACGGTTTCCAGCCACGCCGTCGGCTACATCGAAAGCGGCACGCTGTTCGCCGCGCGTGAGCGCGACGACATGGGCATCCTTCGCCAGCGGCATGATTATCTGAGCAAGCACGGCATGATTCTGGAATGGCTGGACCGCGCCCAGTTGCTGGAGCGCGAACCCTGCATCAACCCGCGCGCCTATGGCGCGCTGCTTAGCCCCGAAGACCATCAGGTCGACAACCGCGCCTTGGTGGTGGCGCTGCTTTCCGCCTGCCGCAAGGCGGGCGTGAAAATTCACGAATACACGCCGGTTGAGGAAGTTCTGATAGAAAGAAATTCGGTGGCGGGGTTTGTCAGCAAGGGGCATAAAATTCCCGCCGCGCATCTATTGCTGGCGGCCGGGGCCTGGAGCGGTTCCATTAAAGGCCTGCCAGAAAACTTTTTGCCGCCGGTTTATCCGCTAAAGGGGCAGATGCTGGCCCTGCAGATGGACTTAGGGAAGCCCATTTTGCGCCATGTGCTGTGGACACCGCGGGTGTATCTGGTGCCCCGCACCGATGGCCGTCTGGTAATAGGCGCGACCATGGAAGACAAGGGCTTTGAAGAGGTGCAGCGCGCCGGAAGCGTTTTGCATCTGCTAAGGGAAGCTTTTGAAATCCTGCCCGGCATCGAAGAACTGCCGCTGATCGAAAGCTGGACGGGGTTGCGCCCCACCAGCACGGATGATGCGCCCATTTTAGGCGGAAGCGGCATTGGCGGCCTTAGTTTTGCCACCGGCCAGCACCGCCACGGCATTCTTCTAACCCCCCTTATCGCCGGGGTCATGGCGGAGTATATTGATAAAGGTATTTTGCAGGAGATTGCTGCGCCCTTTACCATGGCGCGCTTTAAATAGCATGAAGTTGAACATTAACGGACAAAGCCGGGAAATGAAAACCCTGTCTATTCCCAGCGTGCTGGAGATGGAAGCTGTGCCGCGCGAGGACTGGAATTCCATCGCCGTCGCCCGCAACGGAAACATCATTCCCAAAAGCGCTTGGGGTGAGGTGCAGTTGGCCGAAAACGACAACATCGACATCGTCCGGCCATTCGCGGGGGGATGAGATGACCAACGATCCTTTCCTTCTCGCCGGAAAAAACTTTGAAAGCCGCTTGCTGATGGGCTCGAGCGGGTTTTCCAGCCAGCAGGTGATGATGCAGGCGCTGATCGAGAGCCGCGCGCAGATCGTCACCGTGGCGGTGCGGCGCATCAACCTGCAGGCCGGCAAAGACGCGCGTAATTTATCGGTGCAGAACCTGCTGCGCGAAAAAGCCTATACCCTCCTTCCCAACACCGCCGGATGTTACACGGCGGAAGAAGCCGTTTTCGCCGCCGAGCTGGCGCGCGAGGCGCTGCAAACCGATTGGGTGAAACTGGAAGTGGTGGGCGAGCGCGAAACGCTTTACCCCGACGCGGCGGAACTTTTGCGCGCCGCGGAAACTCTGGTGAAAAAAGGCTTCACCGT
>JACQAB010000236.1 GCA_016195205.1 Pseudomonadota bacterium | reverse complement strand
TTGATCCCGGTGAAAACGCTGGATTTCCATGGCGGCATCAATATTACGCTAGGGCTGCCAATCCTGCGCACCTCGCCCGATCACGGCACGGCGCTGGATATTGCCGGGCAGAACAAGGCCAACCCTTCCAGCACCATCGCGGCGCTGAAACGCGCGGCACAATTGGCGCGCAACGCGTCATGAAACAGCTTTCTCCCCTACGCGAAGTCATTGCCGAACACGGCCTTGGCGCGCGTAAAAGCCTGGGCCAGCATTTTTTGCTGGATTTAAACCTGACGCGCAAAATTGCGCGCGAGGTGGGTGATCTTTCCGGAAAAATCGTGATTGAAATCGGGCCTGGGCCGGGTGGGCTCACGCGCGCGCTGCTGGAAACCGAAGCCAAAGCCGTTCTGGCCATTGAAAAAGATTCCCGCTGCCTGGAAGCCCTGCAGATGCTGGTGGATTCCGACAAGCGCCTGCGCGTGATTGAGGCCGACGCCATGCAAACCGATCCGGTGGAGTTGACGCCCAAACCGCGCGTGGTGGTGGCTAACCTGCCCTATAACATCGGCACGGCCCTGCTGGTGGCGTGGCTGCAGCGGGCGCAGGAATACGACCAGTTTATTCTGATGTTCCAGAAAGAGGTGGCCAAACGCATCGCCGCCAAGCCGCGCACGCCCGCCTATGGACGCCTCAGCGTGCTTTGCCAGTATTGCTGCGATTGCGAAATCCTTTTCACCGTGCCCGCCCGCGCCTTTGTGCCCCCGCCCAAGGTAGATTCCGCCGTGATCCGCCTGGTTCCGAAAAAAGGCAAGTTTCCCGTGAAGATTTCCGAACTGGAGCGCGTCACGGCGCAGGCTTTTGGCCAGCGGCGCAAAATGCTGCGCGGCATTTTTAAAGGCCATCTTACCGATGAGGCCTTTGCCAAAATCGGCATCAAGCCGCAAGCACGCGCCGAAGAACTGGCGGTGGAAGATTTCATACGCCTTACTAAGGATCTGATCCAAAGGCCTGAATAGGGCAAAAAATGCCGGGCGAGTCCCGGAATCCGCAGGATGTTCCACACGCGCAAAAGTCTTTAAACTTGAAGGAGATAACAGAATTTTATCCTTCATGGCGCATACTTCAGGGGCTAGGGTTACCTCCTCGCCGCGGGTTGAGTATGGATCAGGAAACGCGCTCCAAGCCCACTACCAAGTTTGTTCTAGCTGCCGGATTTGTAGCTCTGCTGGGCGTCGCCGTGTTTCTGGGCTGGTTGTGGGGCAGTTCGAACGCGCCGGTGATCGTTGTGAATACCGCCATCAACTCGGGCGCTACGGCGGCTTCCGCCGCGGCGGCGGCCATTCAGGCGCATAAAGCCACCGAGGCCCAGAAAAGAGAAGACAAGATGATCTTCGGCCTTTTGGAAAAAAGCGGCCATTTCAAAACCCTGCTTGAACTTTTAAATGGCACCGGCCAAGCGGCTCTTTTGAAAAGCCCAGGCAATTTTACCGTCTTCGCGCCCACTGACGAAGCCTTTGCAAAGTTTCCCAAGGAAATGATGGAAGACCTTCGCAAGCCGGAAAACTTTGATAATCTGAAAAGCCTTCTGGGCTATCACCTGCTGAACGGCAATTTTATATTGAAGAATGTCTCGGGCAAAAAAGCCGCGCCTAACTCGCTGCAGGGCGAGGTGCTGAACATCGACGGCACCGGCAAAACCGTGATGGTAGAGAACGCAACGATCACCTCCGCAGATTCTGAGCCCAGCAACGGCATGATTTATGTGGTGGATGCGGTGCTGGTTCCGCCCAGCCTAAACGTGGCGAAGCAATAATCAGCGTGCGGGTGCTGGGGAATTTTGACGCTGCAAAAGCTGCCTCGTTGCAGACTCTTCCAGCATAAGATCATGGTCATTCCCGGGGCCTGATTTTCCTGCGGCTCGGTTTGCGGCTCTTGTCTGGAGAGTTTCCAGATCAAATCTAAGATATTCCATAGGCTTGCCGTCAAGCGTAAGTTGGAGATTCTGAAGATGAAATTGGGCGACCGCATTACGTCCAGATCCAATAATCTGATAAGAGCTGAATTGTTGGGAAGCCTGACCCGGTCGATCCGATGCGTTAGATATGCCATCTGCCATTTATATCTCCAAAATAAAAATTCATCCTAACGAAAGGCTTTTAAAAATAACCTAATTCCGAAAATGCTATTGTTTCAGAACGCAATAGTTAAAGAAAACTTAAAACCGCTTACAGGTTATCCTGCAGTTCTTTCACAAAATCGGCCAAGCCTTCCTGGCGGCGGCGGCGCAGCCGTTCGCTTTCCAGAATAGAGCGCACCCTGGCCACGGATTCCGTAATATCACGATTGATAATCACATAATCATATTCGGCCCAATGGCTCATTTCATCCGAGGCCTTGGTCATGCGCCGCTGAATTTCGCTTTTATCGTCCTGGGCGCGGGCAATCAGCCGCCGTTCCAGCTCACGCGCCGAGGGGGGCAGGATAAACACGCTGACTAGGTCTTCGCGCGCTTTTTCGGCCAATTGTTGCGTGCCCTGCCAATCAATATCGAATAGCACGTCGCCGCCCATGCGCAGAGTCATTTCCACCGGCTCGCGTGGGGTGCCGTACCAGTTGCTGAACACCTGGGCGTGTTCCAGAAACTGGCCGCGGTTGACCATGAGTTTGAATTCTTCCTCATCGGTGAAATGGTAATCCACGCCCACCACCTCGCCGGGGCGTTTCTTGCGTGTGGTGCAGGATACCGACATGGTGGTATTCGTGTCAGACTGCAAAATCTGCCGCGAGATGGTGGTTTTACCCGCGCCCGAGGGGCTGGAAAGAACCAGCATCAATCCGCGCCGCTTGATTTCTCCGAAAGACATAGTAGTGAGTAATGAGTATTGAGTAATGAGTAGTGATAAGAACCGCCCTTCACTACTCACTACTCATTACTCAATACTTCTTCTCCCGTCATGCAGAATCCTGAACATATTGTCATTACAGGGGCATCAAGTGGCCTGGGCGCGGCTTTGGCGCAGGCCTATGCCGCCCCGGGCATCCGTTTGGGGCTGCTGGCGCGGCGCCATGATCTTTTGCAAACGCTGGCGGAAAGCCTGAAAGCCAAGGGCGCCGAGGTGTGGGTGGCCGCCGCCGATGTGCGGATGAGCGAATCCCTGCTGCGAATCCTTCAAGAGGAAGACAGCCGCCATCCCATCGATCTGCTGATCGCCAATGCCGGAATTTCTGGCGGCACTTTCGGCAAGGGGGAAACGGCCGAACAGGCCCGCGCCATTTTCCATGTGAATCTGGATGGCGCGCTGAACACCGTGCTGCCGTTGATCCCGCGCATGGTGGCGCGCAAACGCGGACAGATTGCGCTGATGGCCTCGCTGGCGGGGTTCCGTGGTTTTCCGGCGGCGCCGGCCTATTGCGGCAGCAAGGCGGCCTTGCGCGTGTATGGCGAAGGCCTGCGCGGTGAGCTGATGCCACATGGCGTTGAGGTGAATATCATCTGTCCCGGCTATGTCGACACGCCCATGACGCAGGCCAACCACTTTCCCATGCCCTTTTTGATGAGCGCGGAACGAGCGGCGGAAATCATGGTGGCGGGCCTGCGCCAAAACCGCGCGCGGATTGCCTTTCCGTGGCCCATGGCCCTGGGCGCGTGGCTTATGGGGGTGTTGCCCCCCGGCTGGACCGATCCATTTCTGGTGCGCCTGCCTAAAAAGGCGCCTCTGCACAACACTTAGAGCCCTTGCCAGTCCCTTAGCGGCTGTTTATAAACGCCGCACCCTAGATATAGAGAACCCCATGCCTGCCGAACGCACTCTTTCCATCATCAAGCCCGACGCCACGCGCCGCAACTTGACCGGCAAAATCAATGAACGGTTTCAGAAAGCGGGCCTGCGCATCGTGGCGCAAAAGCGCCTGCAACTTTCGAAAGAACAGGCGGAAGCCTTTTACGCCGTGCATAAAGCCCGCCCGTTCTTCAACGATCTGTGCAGCTTCATGACGTCCGGCCCGGTGGTGGGTCAGGTGCTGGAGGGCGAAGACGCCGTGACCAAGAACCGCGACGTGATGGGCGCCACTAATCCGGCCAACGCCGCGC
>JACQAB010000235.1 GCA_016195205.1 Pseudomonadota bacterium | reverse complement strand
TTCGGTGGGCGCAAGAGGCGCCGGGTCAAATACCACCACCGCCAGGTGCGGATGGCCGCCCCGCTTCCACTTGCCGCCGCGCATATGCCCGCGTTTGCTAAGCCGGGTAAGCCAGGGAATGGGTTTCACGGCCAGCACCGTGTAGTGCTTGCGCAATTCCTGCAATAAGTGCTCCTGTACGCCCTTCTTCATGGCAATGGCGCGGATAACGAACAGGTTCATCTCGCCGGGAAGCTCATGGCACACGGAAGCCAGGAAAAAACTTTTGTGCTGATGCTTGTGGGAACGTTCAAAATCATTCTGTAGATAGCGAATAAGCCGTTCTTGGGCAAGACCATAGCCCACTTTCTTCAAGTAGGCATGAAAACCGGAAAGCGTAAGGGGTAGATCGGCCCCCAGTTCTTTTTTCAGCCGCTCAAGCTCGGCCACATATTTCGACCCACGCGATTTTTCTGGATCGGCGTGATCCATGCCCGACCGCTCGGACTTTTGATAGGCAATGTGATAAATCAGCGACAATAAATGAACCCGCGCGCCCGGCACATAAAACCTGTTGCGCCACATGCGCCGCTCGGCCAGAACCTGTTCCGCCAAGGCCGGGGGAAAATAGGAAAAGCCCAAATAAGCCCCCTGCCCCTTGCCGCTAACATCGTGAATATCGCATTTCACACCTTGGCGTTTTTTGTATTGGCTATAGCGGGCTTGCAGCGGGGCCAGGGCGGCGGCGTCCACCAGTAAGTCCACATCCTGCTTCGATCCAGGCAGGGGATAGCCATTTTCTAATTCGTTAAAGCCACGCAATACGGCATAGCGGTGCCCGGCCTGATCAAGCCAGGTAAAGAACTCGGCCATGTCTGGAACATAAAGGCGCATGGGGGTAGTTTTAGCAGCTAGAAGCCTAAATAAAACAGGTAAGAAAACGTTCTGCCATAATTTATTTGCCTTCCCATCCCCCCTACCCTATTTACTGAGCATCTTACCCAAACAAAAGGAGCCCTCGATGTACAAGCTCTATTACTCCCCCGGCGCGTGTTCCATGGCCATTCATGTGATCCTGAACGAAATTGGCGCCTCGGTGCAGCTTGAGAACGTTTCCATTAAAGAGGGTAAAAACCGCTCACCTGAATTCTTGAAGGTCAACCCGCGCGGCCAGGTGCCGGTGCTGATCGAGGGCAGCCATGTCATGCGCGAAGGTGGCGCCATCATTGTTTACCTGTGCGACAAGCACAAAAGCAATTTGCTGCCGCGTGAAGGCCTTCCCAGGGCCGAAGCGCTGGAATGGCTGATGTTCTGCAACGCCACCCTGCATCCCGCCTATTCACGAGCTTTTTGGCTGATGAAAAAAGCCGGAGAAGTTCAAGGCAAGGACCAGATGCTGAAAATGGCCGCCGACTGGATCAACCAGCTGTGGCAGGAAGTGGAACAGCGTCTTTCTACGCACGCTTATCTGTGCGGCGACGCGCCTACGGCGGCAGATATTCTGCTGACCGTTATTGCCAACTGGTCGGGAAATATTCCGCAGCCGATCACCATTGGCCCCAAAACGCGGGCTTTGTTCGGCAAAATCGTTCAGCGCTCTGCCTATCAGAAGGCGCTACAGGCCGAGCAGGTTGAATACAAGATGGCATCTTAAGGCATAGATTTTTCGCGGCGGGATGCCTCTAAAAGCGCCATGATACGCGGCCGCATAGGCGACGGCCCACTGCTTACACCACCTGTGAATACCTTGAACGGCGTGGTTCGGCGGCCATTTTCACTCCAGGCGATGGCCTCCCTTTCTTCAGGCGTCGTTTCCAGAAAATGCAGGGGACCGGCCAGGCGCTCTTGGGGGTTAGTTAGATCGACATCATTTTTGCCCTCTCCGATCGAGGGAGATTGTTTGGGGTCGAGACGATAATTCTTCGGAATTTTGTCTTCCCCCACCGGAATAAAAAGGCCGAGAATGCGGTTAATTTCGCCGTCAGGCCCATGGCGCATGGGCAGGAAGATCATGTCAAAATTATGCGGTTCGCAGTTGGCAGGCATGTGTACCTTGGCTTTGCCCCGGTCTTGGTCATGAACTACCTGCCGCAGAATGGTGGAAAGCTTATCCCAGGAACGATGATCCCTGAAAAGCGCATGAAGTTTCTGGCCCTCATACAACTGTGATCCGAAATAATGGCGCATATTCTCGCCGACAAATTCAAATTCCGTGCCGTAAGTATCAGTGGAAAGAATGAACGTATTAGGAAGAGCGGGACCAAGATCATCAAAATCAAGATCATCGCGCAGAGGCGATGGCACATCGAGATGTTTTTTGGCCTGCTTCCAGGCCAGCAATAGAAATTGGTTTTTGGTAATAGCGGGGGGGCTCATAATGGCCAATCTAGCACGGTTTCCCGAAAGTAATAGGCCGCCAAACGTTAATATGAGCCCGGCGCTACCTTGACTTTTAACCCCTCATAGGCCGGACTGCACTTGATCTGACATGACAGGCGCGAATTATCCTGTACCTCAAAAGCGCCATCCAACATGCCGATTTCTTCTTCCGAGGGCGGCGGCAACTTACTATTCCAATCCCCCTCCACATACACATGGCAGGTGGCACAGGCGCAGGAGCCACCGCACTGGGCCAGCACCTCGATCCCGTTCTCGCGCATGACTTCCATCACGCTCCAGTCGTTGGTGCCTTCCAGAGTGTGTTCCTTGCCGTCTTTGTCGGTGACGTAAAGCTTCATTGCCAATTCTTCTCCATAAAACAATTCTGTCATCCCGGCCGAGGCGAAGCCGAGAGCCGGGAGCCTATTTTATTTTGTTTGTTTAAAAAAACCAAATGGGATCCCGGATAGCCGCTTCGCGGCTTCCAGGATGATAAATAAATTCATGCCGCTCTCTCGTCGGGCTTCACCCCAAGCTTCTCCTGAAGGTCCGAACTGGAGGTGGTGTATTGGAAGCGGTATTTGCGGCCGGGATGAATATATTCAAACGCCTTCTTGGCCATCAGCGCGGCCTCGTGGAAGCCCGACAGAATAAGCTTCATCTTGCCGGGATAAACGTTAATGTCACCAACGGCGAACACGCCCGGTACGCTGGTTTCAAAATTGGCGGTGTTGACGGGGATAAGCTCGCCCTCCATAGCCACCCCGAACTGCGCCACCGGTCCCAGCCTCATGGTCAACCCATAGAAGGCCAGCAGGGTGTCGCAAACATGCTCGCTTTCGCCCTTGTCGTCCTTGACGACCAGCGACTGCAGCTTTCCGCCCTCGCCTTTTAGGCCCATGATCTGGGCAATTTTCAGCTGCATTTTGCCTTCGGCCACCAGGGCGCGCATTTTCGATACGCTGTCGGGCGCGGCGCGGAATTCGTCGCGGCGGTGAATCAGCGTAAGGCTGGCGGCCAAGGGTTGCAGGTTAATCACCCAATCCATGGCGGAATCACCGCCGCCGGCAATGGCCAGATGCTTACCGCGGAAGGTATCCATTTTCCGTACCGCATAGAACACGCTTTGGTTCTCATATGCCTCGATGCCCTTGATGGGCGGTTTTTTGGGAACAAAGCTGCCGCCGCCCGCCGCCAGGATGACGATCTTGGCCTCGATGACCGTGCCGCGGTCGCTGGTGATGCGCCAGCCTTCGGCGATTTTCTCAAGCTTCTCGGCCATCTGGTTCAAATGGAAAACCGGATGGAAGGGCTTGATCTGCTCCATCAGCCGGGTGGTGAGTTCCGCGCCCGTGCACACCGGGATGGCCGGAATGTCGTAAATAGGCTTTTCGGGGTAAAGCTCGGCACATTGGCCGCCGGGACGGTCAAGAATATCGATCAGATGAGCCTTGATGTCGTTCAGGCCCAGCTCGAACACGGCGAAAAGCCCTATCGGCCCCGCCCCTATGATTACCGCATCGGTTTTGTGAATCTCGGTCATTCTTACAACGCAATAAAGCCCCCTGGCTAAGGAATGCGCTTAATTATAGGAAGAATTATGACAGAGCAAGGTTCATATTTGCAGCGGTTTTACGCATGCTTTACCATTGGCCAGTAGGGTGCCTTCCCCGTCTCATTCTATTTGAAAGCCAACCCCATGTCCGCCGAACCCCTTAAAGCCATCCGTGAAGCCGCCAAAGCCTCGGGCGATACCGTTACTCTTACCGAAGACGCCACCGGCAAAAGCTGGAAGATGAACGTCATCAACGGCACGGTGGGGCCAAAAGTTATCGACATCCAGAAGCTTTTTTCCGATACGGGATATTTCACTTTCGATCCCGGGTTTACCTCGACCGGAAGCTGTGAATCCAAAATCACCTTCATCGACGGCGAAAAAGGCATTCTGCTGCATCGCGGTTATGCCATTGAAGACCTGGCCACCAAAAGCGATTTTATCGAAGTAGCCTATCTGCTGCATCACGGCGAATTGCCAAGCGCCGCGCAAAAAGAGGATTACATCAAGCATGTCACCTACCACACCATGGTGCATGAGCAGATGGTAAGCTTCTATTCGGGCTTCCGGCGCGATGCGCACCCGATGGCGATCATGGTGGGCGTGGTAGGCGCGCTTTCGGCTTTTTATCACGATAGCCTCGACATTAACGACCCCCGTCAGCGCGAGATTGCCTCGCACCGGCTGATCGCCAAAATGCCGACGATTGCGGCCATGGCCTATAAATACGCGCTGGGCCAGCCCTTTGTGTATCCGCAGAACCACCTGAACTATTCCGAAAACTTCCTGAACATGACGTTCTCGGTTCCAGCTGAGCCGTATAAGGTAAACCCTGTTCTGGCCAAGGCCATGGACCGGATTTTTATCCTCCACGCCGACCACGAGCAGAACGCTTCTACCTCTACCGTGCGGTTGGCCGGCTCAAGCGGCGCCAATCCCTATGCCTGTATCGCCGCCGGCATTGCCTCGCTGTGGGGCCCTGCCCATGGCGGCGCAAACGAGG
>JACQAB010000226.1 GCA_016195205.1 Pseudomonadota bacterium | reverse complement strand
TCATGCTGTCGGCCGAAACGGCCAGCGGCGACTACCCGGTGGAAGCGGTAAACATGATGGATCGCATTATTACGCGGGTAGAGGCCGATGGTTATTACCGTATGCAAATGATGGGCTGGCATCCGCCCCTGCAGCATACCAGCGCCGACGCTATTACCGCGGCCGCCAAGCAGGTGGCTGAAACCGTGAAGGCAGTGGCCATTGTCACCTATACCACCTCAGGCTTCACCACGTTGCGCGCAGCGCGCGAACGGGCCCAGGTGCCGGTGATATGCCTGACCGCTAAAATCGAAACAGCGCGCCGCCTGATGCTGGCCTATGGGGTCTATGCCATCCATACCGAAGACGTGAAGGATTTTTCAGAAATGGTCGAACACGCTTGCACGCTGGCGCGTGAACATGGCTTTGCCCGTACAGGAGATAAGCTGGTGATTACCGCAGGTGTGCCTTTTGGCACGCCCGGAAACACCAATGTGTTGCGTCTGGCAGAGGTCCATTAACCAGAAAAGTTTACTGAAGAACCTGTTTCAGCCTGTCCAGGATGAAATTAGGGTTTTTTTTCCAGCTATCGATAATTTTACGCGCCGTCGGCGCGTCCACGCGGTCGTAGGCGGAGATGGCCTGAGACAGCTCGCGTGGGTTCACGATTTGCTCGCCCGGACGTGCGCCGCGGCTCAGCAGGAAGATTGAAACAAAGCTGGGTTTGTCCACATCCATCGCCCGGCAAAGAACCGACAAAGGCCGGCCGCCGTCTTCAGCCACCATGGTTTCCACCATGGGAATATCCAGCGTGGTTTTCTTGGCCAGCAGAATGTCGAACAGCTTGAAAAAGCCCATGCGCAAGCAGTGAATCATAACCTTCGATGTGATGGCGCCGCGCGCTTCAAACCATTCTGCCACTTTCAGCATCGCCATCGAATCATTGCGGTCGGCTTCCACATTGGTGAGCAGGTCGTTGATGGATTGCTCAAGCGCTTCTTCCACCTGGCCCGAAGGAATACCAAACCGCTTGATCATGGCGCGGCGCATTTCGCTTTCCAGCCACCAATAAAGCTGAACGCCCATATCCAGCGTCAGTTCAGGCCGCAACAGCAGGCCTTCCTGCAATTTGTTTCCGAAACGGGCCGCCTCGATCAGGACGTGCATCGCGCGCGGTGAAATTTTGGCACCCAGATTTTCGGCCACGGTGGTCATCACGTCCAGATCGCCGGTGGCCACCAAGGCATCCACCACGGCTTCGCTAATCAACGCGCGCTCGGCCACCGCCAAGGCATGATCGTGTCCATGGGCTTCGACGACGTAAATCAGATCATCGTCTTTCAGAAGGGCGTTTTTCAGGATGGGAATGGCGACGGCGGCTTCACTGTCGCAGGCCAGGCTGAGCAGCACACGGTGCGGAACATTTTCGGCCTTGGCCAAGCGGTGGGCCAGCAGCTGACGTACCTGCGTCGTCGTGTTGCCAATAAGTTCGTCGATAATTTCGTTGAGAAGAAGCTGTTCGCGCTCGTTCAGCTGCGAATTTTCCAGGAATACATCGGCCAGTATGTTGGCCAGGCGCACGCGGCTCTCTTCGCTCCGTTCCCGGGCAAGAGAAAACATCTCGGGCAATCTCTGGCTGATCGTTACGTTCATGTTATACAGTACGCTCTTCCAGCCCTTCGCGGCTTAAAAAAGACAAATTCCTAAAACGGGGTCCTTTTATGAATATGCATTTCCATCCTTAAAAGAATCTTTATTTGCCAATAACTTACATTAATTTCAATCTTTTTATGCTTAAATTAGAATTAAATTTAGCTGCATTTTGATCGGAAATTAGGCACCTCATCCGGGTCGTCTTTTGACCGCCGGGCAGAGATTTTTTTTCGAATCTTAAAGACTTGGCCCCTTTCTTTTCCTCCATCCTCTTGTGTGTAGGGGTATATGAAACGTTAACCAAGTTTTATGAAAAAGCCTTACGGCCTCTTTTTTTATGATTCCTGACCGCGAATCGTGATTTTTGCATGAACCCGTCTTTTTCCGATGTTTTTCAAGGGCAAAAACTGCGCATCGGCACGCGGGGAAGCGCCCTGGCACGGGCCCAGGCAGGGCTTTTTTCTGCCGCCTTGCAGGCGGCTTTTCCGCAATTTGCAGAAAAAGGGGCCCTGGAAGTTGTGATTATCCGCGCTTCGGGTGATTACCGTCCCGGTGAGGAAGACACGCCTCTTTATGGTCAAGGCGGCAAAGGATTATTCACCCGCGAGCTGGAAATGGCGCTGGACGAAGGGCAGATCGACGTCGCCGTTCATTCCATCAAAGACGTGCCAGCCTTTATCGAAGACCGGTTCGCCCTTACGGCGGTATTACCCCGCGAAGATCCGCGCGATGTTTTTGTTTCGGAAAAAGCCGATACACCCGAAGCCTTGCCGAAAGATTCCCTGATTGGCACGTCCAGCCCGCGCCGGCGTGCGCAGGTGCTGATCCGTTGGCCGCATCTCAAGCCGGTGCCGCTGCGCGGCAATGTGGATACGCGGCTTGATAAATTATCCAAAGGACAGGTGCAAGGCATGTTTCTGGCTTATGCGGGTTTGAAACGTCTGGGCCGCACCGAAAAAATCACCCGCTTCATGAGCGTGGAAGAAATGCTTCCTTGCGTGGGGCAGGGTGTGGTTGGTTTTGAAATCCTGAAGAAAAAAGAAAAGCTTGCTGAAATGCTGGCGCGGCTTAATCATGCGGAAACTTTCACCGCCCTACGGGCCGAGCGCGCCATGCTGCAAACCCTGAACGGCAATTGCGACACGCCCATTGCCGGCCTTGCCCGGATCAAGGGGCAGGAAATTGTTCTGGACGGGCTAGTAGCGCATCCGGAAGGGAAGGGCCTGTGGCAGGCGCGGGGGACAGCCCCGCTTTCTGAAGCCGTGGCGCTGGGCCGGGAAGTAGGTCAAGAGCTTCGCTTGCAGACCCCGCCGGGCATTCTGCCGGATGAGATAAAAAGAAGTCTGTAACAACAAGCGAAACAAATTCCCCTCCCTTCGGGAGGGGATAAAGGGGAGGGCATTACACGTCCGGTCTAGATCAGGAGTAGAATGCCCTCCCCCAGCCCCTCCCGAAGGGAGGGGGGCCGGGTTTGCTTTGTTATAATAGTTCTCTTCAATTACAGAGATCATCAGTTTACCATGCCACGCATCCTCATCACCCGAGCCGAAGATGATGCGCAATATACCGCGCAAAAGCTTCAGGCGCTGAGCTATGACGCTTTGATTGATCCCATCCTGCGCATTTATCCCACGGAATGGAAAGAGCCCGATTGGAACACGGTGGCGGCCATTATTGTCACCAGCCATAATGCCCTGCGCGGCTTTGAGGAGCACACCGTTCCGCGCGACAAGTTTTTCTTCCCGGTGGGCGCACGCACTGCGCGCGAACTGCGTGACAGAGGGTATATTCACGTCACCGGCACGGTAGAAAAATCGGACGATCTTTCTTTTCCGATCAAGATGCAAATCCGGCCGGGGCAGGGCGCGCTGATGCATCTGACATCGGAACACGCGCATGATGCTTTTTACGCCGTGCTGGAAGCCGAGAGCTATAAAATCGACGTGCGGCATGTCTACCACGCCGAAGAATCAAAGAAACTTCAGGAAGCCACGCTATCCGCCCTGCGCCGGGGGGAAGTGAAAGGCGTGCTGTTCTATTCCGCGCGCACGGCCACCATTTTCCAGCAACTGATTCAGCGTCACGGCGCCGCCGAGACCCTGCGCCAGGTGCATGCCCTATGCCTTAGTTCTTCGGTGGCCGGGGCCTGCGAAAAAAACATGTGGAAATCTGTGGCGGCGGCGGAAGTGCCTACACAAGATCGTTTGATGGATTGTCTTGCCAAAACCATCCCTTCGCACTCATAGTATTTCGGTCTTTCTCCCCCGCTGAGTTTCCATGAGCCTGACTGTTGAACCCACGCCCGCAGCGCCACCTCCCAAAAGCGTAGGCGGCAAACGCGCCACGCTGGCGCTTGTGGTATCCATCGCCGCGCTGGGTTTTGCGATCTATGGCCTTGCCGTGCCGGTGCTGGAAAGCGAAAAGAACCCTGTAACCCCGCCGGGGCAGGAATCTGCTGCGGCCACCGAAGCCTTGCAACAACGCATGCTGGCGGAAGAACAACGCCAGGCGCATTTTGCCGAAGACATAGCCAAAATTTTGATGCGGGTAGATGAAGCTGCCAAAACCCCGGCAGGCGCACCCGCCGCACCGGCCGAGGAAATCAAAGGCTCGGTGGAAGATCTGCGCCGCAAGCTGGGCGATGTGGAGAAAGGCAGCGCCTCGCTGCAGGCTGAAATTCAACAAACCCTGCTGCGCAAGTCGCGGCTGTTGAGTGATTGGAGCCTTTTGCAATCTTTCCGCCGCAAACTGCAAGAGGGCATGGATTTCTCGCGTGAGCAGGAAGGATTGAAGCAGGACGCCACCGCTTTCGACGAGGCGGGCGACAGCTTGCGGGCGCTGAATTCGCTGAATAACCCCTTATCGCTGTCCGACCGGGTTTTGCGCGATGATCTGCGTGTTTTAAGCCCGCAATTTATCACCCAGGAAAAAATGCAAAAGGCCGAGGGGTTTTTTCCCAAGCTTTGGGTAAGGCTGCGAACCCTGGTCACCGTCCGCCCGCGTGATGGATTGGCGCAGAACGACACCGCTAACGGCAAAACGCTGGAAGTTCTGCAAACCGCCCTGGCCGTGCATGACTGGAAAACCGCGATGAAGTCTTCGGAAGATCTGCAGGCCAAGGGCCCGGCGGAATTTGCCGCCTGGAATACGCGCCTGCAAACGCGCGCCGAGGCCGAAGCCGCGCTTGACCGTTTAGACGATGCCACGCTGTCCAACCTGCGCGGCGATAAGGAAGAAAACGCGGCGCCCGCCGCTTTCCAGGCGGAAGATGAAAAACCGGCGCCGGCACCGCCGCCCGCTCCGGCCCATAAAAAACCTGCGCCAGCCCCTGCGCCCGCGGCTGAGCCTGACGACAATGAAGAGGCCTCCCCTTGATCCGCCTGCTGGGCTTTCTTCTTAAGCTCGGCATCGTTATTACGCTTGCCGTCTGGGCGGCCGACCGTTCCGGAAAAGTCAGCATTGAATGGCAGGACAAGGTGGTGGAAACCTCCACCTTTCTGCTGGTTCTGGCCGTGGCGGTGGTGGCGTTCATCAGCTATTCCACGGCGAAGTTTTTCTCTTACATCAATCACCTTCCCGGCACGCTGCGCATGCGGCATCGTCTTAGCGACTTCCGCAAGGGCGAGCGCATGCTTGACCGCGCGGTTGATGCCCTGGCGCAGGAGAAAAAGAAAAGCGCGCTGTCTTTCCTGCGCAAGGCGGAAAAGCTGCTGGGTCCCTCGCAGGTGGGCGATCTGGTGCGCGCGCAGGCGGGCGAAGCGCCGATACTGGTTGACCGGGGCGATTACAGCTCCCCCTTCGCCTGGCGTGAAGCCATTGAAAAACATCTGCAGGACGACCGGGTGGAAGAAGCCTGGGCCCTGGCGCGAAATTTTGCCGAGCGTCATCCGCGCCTGCCTTTGCCGAAAAAAATGCTGTTCGAGGTGCGCTTGCGCCAGGAACAGTGGGGCGAGGCCGCGCGCATGCTCGATGCCTTGCGCGAAGAGGGCGCCTTGCCCCGCCGTGAATGGCGCGTGCAGCGCGCCGCGCTGCTGGCCGAACAGGCGCGCTTCGCGCTGGAGCGCAACCAGGCTGCCGAAGCCTTTGAATACGCACGGCAGGCCGACCGGCTGCATCCCGGCTGGATTCCAGCCCTGCTGCTGGCGTCACGGGCGCTGGCGCAGCAGGACAAGCCGCGCGAGGCGGCCAGCTTGATCGAAAAATCCTGGGCGTCTTCCGCGCATCCGCAGCTGGGCGCGGTGTATCTGTCGCTTAAAACCGGCAAAAGCGACGTGAAGAAAGCGCAAGGTGCGGAAAACTTGGCGCGGCGGGTGGAAGGCCCAGCTTCGCAAATGCTGCTGGGCGAGGCGCTGTTCCGTGCCGGGATTTATGCGCAGGCGCGTTATACCGCGGCCGAGCTGGCCAAAGACCATCCCTCGCGCGAGGTATTCACGCTGCTTTCGAAAATTTCGCATGGAGAGCGCAACGGCCCCGCCGCGCAGGAATGGCAGAACAAGGCCGCCGGTAGTCCGCTGGGCGAGGCGTGGATTTGCACCAGTTGCCGCCAGCCGCACAAGCACTGGCAGGCGCTGTGCAGCGCCTGCAAGGCGTTTAATAGTCTATCGTGGGAAACCCAACCGGCGTTGATCGCCGAGCGTTAGTCGCGGCGCGTGCCCATGAACGACAGCATCAACTGGAAGAGGTTGATGAAGTTCAGGTACAGGCTCAGCGCGCCGAACAGGGCCAGCTTGTGGTTCGTCTCCACGCCATAGCCCTGGGCATAGGCTTCTTTAATGCGTTGCGTATCCCAGGCGGTAAGGCCGGTGAAGATCACCACGCCCAGCACCGAAACCGCGAATTGCAGCCCGCTGGAATGCAGGAACAGGTTCACAACTCCCGCCAGCAGAATGCCGATCAGGCCCATCACCATGAAGCTGCCCATTTTGGTCAGGTCGCTGCGGGTGGTGTAGCCATAAAGCGAAGTGGCGCCAAACATCGCCGCCACCACGAAAAAGGTGCGGGCAATGCTTTCGTTGGTGAAGATGATGAATAGGCTGGCCATGGAAAGGCCCATCGTGGCGCAGAACAGCCAGAACAAACCCTGCAACAGGCTTAAGGACGAGCGCATTGCCGCGAAGGAGAAGAAAAAGATAAATCCCAATGGCGCGAAGATGGCGATCATGCCCAGCATGGTGGGCTGATGTTGCGCCGTGAAGAACAGCTGCGTCAGGGCGGGGGTGGTAGCGACCAGCCAAGCCACCAGGCCGGTCAGGCCCACGCCGATGCCCATATAGTTATAAACGCGCAGCATATGCGCGCGCAGGCCTTCATCGAATGCCGCGCGGTCAGTGGCGGCCGGGGCGGTGTTAAACGGGTTGAAGCTCATGCGTCCTTTCAAGGCCGGGGATGGATTCTGCCTTATGCTGTAATTATGGGGCCGGGGGGACTTTAATTCAAGGCCAATAGATAATACATCAAATATATCAATGATTTACCTATATAAATCCCCATAACACTTGACCTTAGAGTATACTCTATGGTTTAGAAAGGGATAGGCAGACTCTCATGAAAAAAATCACTATCGGCGTTCTCTCGAAGCAAAGCGGCGTCAGCGCCGATACCTTGCGCTATTACGAGCGGCTGGGGCTGATCAAGCCGCTGCGTTCGGCGTCGGGCTATCGCCATTATGGAAGCGATGCATTGCGCATTTTGTGTTTCATTCGCGGGGCCAAGGCGCTGCATTTCACGCTGCAAGAAATTGGCGATCTTTTGTTTCTTGACGCCTCCGACAAAACCACCTGCGCCGCAGTTCTTAAAAAAACCGCCACAAAAATCCGTGAGGCGGAAGAAAAAATCGAAGAGCTTCACGAAATCAAAAAACTGCTTGAGAAATTGACCAAAGCCTGCCCGGGCGATGAAACCTCGGCCGAGGCCTGCCCTATTCTTGATCATTTGTGCCACGGACCTTCTCACAAACACGCGGAGCACGCCTGATGGATATGCAAGCCGTCTATCCCATAAAAGGCATGCATTGTGCCTCATGCGAAAACATCCTTCAAAAAACGCTGGCCAAGGCGGAAGGCGTGGCCAAAGTTCAGGTCAGCTATGGCACGCAAAAGGCTGATATTACTTACGATCCCGGTAAAACCAGCCCCGAGGCCTTGGCCAAAAAAATCGCCCTGCTGGGGTATACGCTGGTGTTGCCCAAGGCGAAGGAGCCGGACGGCCATCATCACGATCACGCCGCGGCCGAGCCGCCTGCGGAAATCACTGAACTGAAAAACAAAATCATCATTGCGTTGCCGCTGGCGGCGATCAGTATTTTTATCATGGGGTGGGATGCCTTCGCGGCCTTTCACCGGGTGCCCGCCATGCCGCCCATGTGGCAGGAATTTTTTCATCACTTACTGGCGGTTATGGCCACTTATGTTCTGTTCGTTACCGGTCGGCCTTATCTAAAGGGACTGTTTCTTTTTTTCCGCCACGGCAAGGCGAACATGGACACACTGGTGGGATTGGGCACCAGCGTAGCTTATCTTTACAGTTTTGCCCTGACGGCATTTGCAGACACGCTGCGACCTTATCTGAATGTCGGAAACACCTATTACGATGCCACCATTGTGGTGATCGCCTTCATCACTCTTGGCAAATATCTGGAGGCCCGCGCCCGCGCCAAAACCAGCGATGCCATTGAAAAACTGCTGAAGCTCCAGGCCAAAACCGCCTTGGTGCTGCGCGGCGGGAAAGAGCAAGAAATCCCCGCCGACCAGGTGCAGCGCGGCGATGTGATTATCGTCAAGCCCGGCGCGCGCATCCCGGTCGATGGGGTGGTGCTGGAAGGAAATTCTTATGTCGATGAATCCATGGTCACCGGCGAACCGCTGGCGGTTGAAAAAAAATCAGGCGACAAGGTGGTGGGCGGCACCATCAATACCACCGGCAGCTTTACCTTCCGCGCCACCAAGATTGGCAGTGAAACCCTGTTGGCCGCCATTATCGCCATGGTGGAAAAAGCCCAAGGCAGCAAAGCGCCCATTCAGCGCCTGGCCGACCAGGTGGCGGAAGTATTCGTGCCCGTGGTGCTGGTTCTTTCTTTTGCCACGCTGGGCGGCTGGCTGGTTTTCGGGATTTCCGCGCTTGGGCTGCAACACGCCTTATCCTTGGGCCTTACCGCGTTTGTAAGCGTGCTGGTGATTGCCTGCCCTTGCGCCATGGGCCTGGCCACACCCACGGCGATCATGGTGGGGGTGGGGAAGGGCGCGGCCAACGGCATTCTTATCAAAGACGCCGCCACGCTTGAGCGTTTAAGCAAGGTCGATACCGTGGTGGTCGACAAAACCGGCACGCTGACGAAGGGAAAGCCAGAATTGCTGGCGCTGGAAACGGCGGGAAAAAGCGAGGCTCAGATTCTTCCCATCCTTGCGGCGCTGGAGGCGAAGTCGGAACACCCTATCGCCCAGGCCATTCTTGATTATGCGCGCGTTAAAAAAATCCAGCCGGCGGCGTTGACGGGTTTTGAAAGCATCAAAGGCAAGGGCGTGAAGGGAAAAATTGATGGCGTGGAATATTTTGCGGGCAATCCGCGCCTGATGGAGGATTTAAAACTTAAAATCGACCGTGAAAAACTAGAAAACGAAACCTTGCAGGGCAGAACGCCCGTTCTTCTGGCCAGCGCGAAAGAAATTCTGGCCTGTGCCTGGGTCGCCGATGCCGTGAAGCCCGAAGCCGCCGAAGCGGTGCGGGAACTGCATCGGCTTAAGCTGCGGGTGATCATGCTCACGGGCGACAACCACAACACGGCACAGGCCATTGCGCGGCAGGTGGGCATTGAAACCGTGATGGCCGAGGTGTTGCCGCAGGATAAACTGGAAAAAATCAAACAGCTTCAGGCCGAGGGCCACAAAGTGGCGATGGCGGGCGATGGCATCAATGATGCGCCCGCGCTGGCGCAGGCCGAGGTCGGCATCGCCATGGCCACCGGCACCGATGTGGCCATTGAAACGGCGGGCATCGCCTTGCTGCATGGCGATATTTCCAAACTGGCCAAATGCATTCGCCTGTCGCGCCTGACCATGAAGGGCGTGAAGCAGAATTTGTTCTGGGCGTTCTTTTATAATCTGGTCGGCATTCCGCTGGCGGCGGGGGTGTTTTATCCTTTCACGCGCTGGATGTTGTCGCCGGTATTTGCCGGTGCGGCCATGGCCTTTTCCAGCGTGTCGGTGGTGATGAATTCCCTGCGGCTTAAACTGAAGAAGATCTAACCATAGCTACCGTTCAGTTTGTGGATTAATCCGTTCCAGTCAGCAATCCCATCGCCATGCGGCTGAAGAATTGCTTCGCCGGAGGAATTTTCTCGACAAGCTCTAACCCGAACCGCCGCGCCAAACGCAATGGAAAAATGTTGTTTGAAAAAAGTTTTTCCAGCAAATCGGTGGCGGCCAGAAAAGTGAAATGATCCAGGTGCCGTTTGCGCGCATAGGCGCCAAGCAACAAAGCCGCGCCCACATCCTCACCCCGTTCTTTTGCCTCGGCCATCAATTTGCCCAGCGCGCCGATATCGCGCAGGCTTAAATTAAATCCCTGGCCAGCGATGGGGTGCATGGCGTGCGCCGCCTCGCCAATCAGCACCAGCCGCTCGCTTTGCAGCCGGTCGGCCAGCATGAAGGAGAGAGGATAAAGCATGCGCGGGCTTAACAGGTGGATGTCGCCCAGATAATCCCCGCCGCGGTCACGCAGAAGCTGGCAGAATTCCTCTTCCGGCAGATTTTTCAGGGTTTCGGCCACGTCAGGCCGTTCGGTCCATACCAGCGAGGTGCGGTTTTCCGTCATCGGCAGCAGGGCAAACGGCCCGCCGGGGTGGAAATTCTCAAGCGCAAGGTGATGATGTGGCTTGGAATGGCCCAGCGTGGCCACCAGCGCTGATTGATTGTATGACCACGACCGTGTGCGCATACCTGCCTGAGTGCGGCAGAAGGAATGTCGCCCATCCGCGGCGATCAACAGCGGCGCATCCAGCCTTTCGCCGTTTTGCAGAGAAACAGTCACGCCTTCATCGCCGGTTTCAATCGCAGCAATAGCCTCGGGGCATTTCAAGGTGACGGAGGGCAACTCGCGTACGCGTTCAAACAGGGTGTAGCGGAAAAAAGCGTTCTCAACAATATAACCAAAAGGCTGGTTGCCTGCCGCGCGCGTGGCAAAATCCAGCGCGGCAAGCGAGCACTGATCGGCCACGCGAATATCGTCAATGGCGCAGGCTTTCGCGCGAAGCGTTTCCCAAACGCCACATTCCTGAAGGATAAAGGTGGAGCCATGGGCGATGGCGGTGCTGCGCCCGTCAAATTGTGGCGAGGCCATGCGCGCGGAATCTTCCCGTTCAATCACCGCCACCCGCAGGCCGCGTGAGCCCAGATGCGCCGCCATGCAAAGGCCCGCCATGCCGCCGCCTGCAATGAGGGCGTCAAACGAGGATGTTATGGATTTTTTACGCCGGGCCATGGGGAAATCGCTCTTGCCTTTATTGAATCTAGGACGCATCTTGGAAAACGCCAACGGCTTTTTCCAAAGGGTTGCCCATGAAGATGATTATCGCGGTGATCAAGCCCTTCAAACTTGACGAGGTGCGCGATGCCCTGACCGGCATGGGCATCCACGGCATGACCGTGACCGACGTGCGCGGCTATGGCCGCCAGAAGGGCCGCAGCGAAATGTATGAAGGGGCCGAAGCCGCCGTACAGTTCGTGAACAAAGTCAAGATCGACGTATGCGTGGATGATGGCATGATGGACCAAGCGGTGGAAACCATCCTGAAAGCGGCCAGCAGCGGTAAGGTCGGTGATGGGAAAGTTTTCGTCTATGACGTGGAAAAAGTCATCCGCATCCGCACGGGCGAGAAGGATTCCGCGGCCGTTTGATCCGGCTTAATATTCAAACGGTTCCCAGCCATGCGGGCCAAGGCGTTGCAGCGAGGGAAAGCGCGACTTATACGCCATCTTCCGGCAGTCGCGGATCCAATAGCCCAGATATAAATAATCCAGGTGCTCGCTTTTCACCCAATCCACCAGATGCAGGATCAGGGCGGTGCCCAGGCTGCGTTGGGCCTCGGCGGGTTCAAAATAGCTATACACCGCCGAGGCGCCGTGGTGCAGCCGGTCCACCAGCATGGCGGCCAGGGCCTGGCCGTTTTCTTTTTGCAAGGTCAGAAGAAAGGCGTTCGCGCCGCCATCCTGCATCATGGAAAGAAAGTCGCCTTCCTGCATATCGGCCATTTCGCTTTCCGGGTGGCGCAGGGCCTGATAGCGCGCGAAAAGATCCGAAAGTTTGTGGGCATCCTTGATCGCCACGCTCACCGCCTTCAAATCGGCGTTGCGGCGCAGAATACGGCGCAGCCGGGCCGTGGGCGCGAAATCGCGCACGACAATGCGCACCGGCACACAGGCCATGCAGGCCGGACACGCCGGGCGATAAATCATTTTCTGGCTGCGGCGAAAGCCGGTTTGGCTCAGGGTGCTGTTCAGGAAAAAATCGTCGCGCGCCTCGCCGGAAAGCCGCGTGAAAATTTTCTGTTCCACCTGCCCGGGCAGATAAGGGCAGGGGGCCGGCTTGGTCAGGTAGAAGGCGGTTTGCTTGAGCGGATCGGTGAGAAGAGACATGGGCAGGTCTATTATGAACCATAAACTTACCAAAAAACGAACAAAGACAGTTTTCGCTCTGCAAGAAAGCAAATAGTTAAATAAAATTAACAAATAAAGACCCGTCGATTCAGGACTGGTTAATCTAAATCCTTTATTTTTTGCGGAACATTATTGCGGGGATATTTTTCATGAGTTCTAAAAAACCCGGCTTTGTTTCCCGCCTTATGACGTGTCTTTTTTCGAAAAATGACCCCTGCCAACTTATTCCTGATTCTTCCCGCCTGGATGCGGCTGACGCAGAAATTAGGCGGATTAAAGCTGAAGGAGACTTGAAGCAAAAAGGCCTCCTTTCACATCGAGTTCGAAAAGGCGTACGCGTGGACATCTCTATGGGAGGGCCCTGATTGGATAAAATTAAGCTTAATAAGCATCCATCATTCAGAAGTCATTAAGGCTGTTTCGGTAGGTTTAGAGCATTATTCAGCGGAGGCGAATCTTGGTTTTTCAAGTTGCACGTGATTATAAAGGAAACACGGAAAGCCATTATCCCCAGGCGTTCGGCATCGTCACAAGTGGCAGACATACTTCTACCCCAATAAAAGGGCTGGGAAATAATGAGTTGCCGGATAAGGTCGCCGGCCCAGTAAGCGAGCCTAGGCTGCAAACGGCTTCTCTGCCTCCGACGTCTCCTAAAGCTGATTTCCCCACGCCGGCCGGAAGAGGCTAACCTTTTCTAAGTCGAACAACGACGCGCCGCCCTTTAGGGTGGCGTTTGCGTTTGTGGGGCCGGGGCTGGGGTTCCCATCACCTGTTCGGCGTAAGAGCGGCGCAGCAGCATAATGCTGATCCGGCGGTTTTGCGGGTTGGCCGGGTCGTTGGTCACCAAGGGCTCGCGGTCGGCCTTGCCCACCAGGGACTGAATCCGGTTGCCCGGAATGCCCATGGCCATCAGCGCCTCAAGGCTGGATTGCGCGCGGTCGCTGGAAAGCTGCCAGTTGGTGCGCCGTGACGAGGGCGGGAAGGGCGTGTTGTCGGTATGCCCGGTAATGGAAAGCTTATTAGGAAGCTTTGAAACCACCGCG
>JACQAB010000229.1 GCA_016195205.1 Pseudomonadota bacterium | reverse complement strand
GAATTCTCGCTGCGCAACTGGGCGGAAGTGGATGAGCGCAAGGCCCTGCTGCTCGATTTCTTTTATCCGAAATCTTGATGTCATCCCAGCCAAGCGACCCCGGACTTGATCCGGGGGAGCGCGTGCTGGGACCCATGGCAACCGTCTTTCCGATGGACAGGCCTTTCCATGGATGCCAGCATTCGCTGGCATGACATTTCCTGGTGGACAGGTTTATGACAAATAATTCCTATTACATTGGCTCCACCTGGAAAGAAGGCGCGGCACCCGTCGCTATGCTGAGTTTCGAGGAGAAAGGCGCCGTGGCCGTGGCGTTGGCTGATGGCCGCGTGGTGTTCCGCCTGCTGGACCGGCCGGAAAGCATTTTGACTGAAGTTGAAGCTCACCGGGACGGTCTTTGCGCCGCGGCGCTGGCGCCGGATGGCGAAACTCTTTTCACCGCCGGTGAAGACGGCAAGCTGATGCGCCTGTCTGCAGATGGCATCCCCAGCGAATTCTCCCGGTTTGAAAAAGCCTGGCTGGAACATCTGGCCGTGCACGAGAGCGGCGTGGTGGCGGTAGCTTATAAAAAAACCGCCGTGCTGTTGAACGCCGATGGAAAAATCCTGGCCGAATTTTCCGACCATCCCAGCACGCTGGGTGGAATTTGCTTTGATCCGAAGGGCAAGCGCCTGGCCGCCTCGCATTACGGCGGGGTCAGCCTGTGGTGGGTGGGCGGCGGGGTCTCGCAAAAGCCGCAGCGATTGAGTTGGAAAGGCTCGCACCTCAACCTGTACTGGGCGGCCAGCGGCAAATATTTGCTAAGTTGCATGCAGGAAAGCGCCCTGCATGGCTGGCGCTTGCCTGATTTCGCCGATTTCGCCATGAGTGGTTATACCCGCAAGCCGCGCTCATTCAATTGGAGCGAGGATGGCAAATGGCTGGCCAGCGCGGGCTCTCCGGGCATTGTGTGCTGGGATTGCAGCGGCAAGGGGCCCATGGGACGTCCGGCGATGCTGCTGGGGCAGGACAATCCGGAAATGACCGTGCAGGTGGCCTGTCATCCCTCCCTGCCGCTGGTGGCGGCGGGAACCGAAAACGGCGGCGTTTATCTGGCGCGGTTCGAGGACGAGCGGATGGTGAACATGAAAACCAACTCACCCGCCGAAATTGTTTATCTGGGGTGGAGCTCTTCGGGCCGTTATTTACTGGCCGGCGCGGAAGATGGGCAAGGCTATGCCTGGCAGTTCAATGAAGACTAAATAGCTTCTTTCAAATAATCCGGCATGGAAATTTCATAGGTCGTGCCGTCATGAATGAGCATTTCGCCTTTCAGGAAGGGCTGCGTGGCTTCCAGATGAAACAGGCCCAGGCCATGTTCCTGGCCCACGACCTTGATTTCACCCACTTCGAACCCGTTATGCAAAATCAGCCCCAGTTTTCGCGGCGGCAGGCCTTCGAAGCGGAAGGGCAGATAGCGCTTTTTCACCAACCCGCGGTAATGCATGCGTGCGGTTAGTTCCTGCCCCATATAGCAGCCTTTTTCGAAACTCACGCCGTTCAGCGCATCGAAATTCACTTCGGCCAGGCTGGCATGGCCCACGGAAATTTCGTGACTGCCCTCGGCCACGCCCAGTTCATAGCGATGTTCGGCATACGCGGCCTCATCAGCGTTGGTTTGAATATTTTTTGCCAGCAGACGCTGGCCCAAGGCGGCAAGGCGCGGGTCGACAAAAGCAGCGGGGTGTGAAAACGTGCCACCCCAAATGGCGTAGACTGAAAATTCCAACGCAGGCGACACGGTAGTGTTCGCCCGCAGCCGATAACGGGTCAGAAGCTTCACCAACTCGTCACTACGCCCGGCCTCCACATCCAGAAGATAGTCTTCGCCTTCCGGCAGCACAAAAAAATCGAACAGGTATTTGCCCTGCGGAGTCAGCAGGGCGGTAAAAATAGGTTTTTCACCCTCCACCAGCTTCAAATCCTGGCTGATCAGATTCTGCAGGAAGGAAAAGCGGTCAGCCCCCGCCAGGCGCAGCACGGCGCGGCTTTGCAGAAGGGCGATATTTACACTGTTCGTCATTGTTTAAGACCTTGAGCTATTGTGCCCTTAGCTTATCGCGGGCTAAAACATTTAAATATATGGTCCTGCCGCTAAGGAGAATACCCATGCTATGGCGCAACCAAAGTAAAATACAACAAATCTCATGGCCGGAGTTCTGGGCAGCCCAAGAACAAAGAGGTGCCGAGCAGGATGCGGCGTTGCTTTTGGCAACGCCTGTGCCTCACAGCGATGTTAGATATTACGAAGACCGGAGAGCTTACCTTGCCCGGCGTCGGGAAAGGCTAAATGCATCTATGCGCCGGATACTTCCACGATACGCAGCCATTACTACCCAAGGAATGCGTGACATTGTACGAGAAGAGGTTGGGCTTCCTCCTTTAGACAGGCAACCTCGAAAAACTTTTTTCCAATCTTTGGGCCTAGG